>NZ_JBHVYZ010000015.1:38797-54549 GCF_042880295.1 Streptomyces sp. NPDC058307 | reverse complement strand
CTCCCGCGCACTACCCCCCACTCCACTCAAAACCAAAACCCTAATACGTCCCCAAAACTCTCCCGGGGCTTTAGTTTTTTCTGTTCCGGGGCCCCCCGCTGCGGGGGGAAGCACCTGAGCGATCTGTTACGACGGGGGAATCGCGTCAGGCACTGCGGGGGGTGGCTGAGATGGTCCGGGGGGTGGGGGTTTCCGGTTCCACCAGCCGATGGTCTCGTTGGTCCAGGTTCACAAAGATCATTCCGTACCGGATGGCACACCGAACGGGCTGCGGCGCCCCCCGAGGCCGCCGCAGACACCGATACGCCCGTACGTCCTCGTCATCGTCCCGCGTGACGACCACCGGTTCGCCGAAGACAGTCACCATCAACGAGTCACCGGGGTGGGGGATCGCGGTGACAAGATCGATGAAGTGCCAGCCGGAGCGGTAGGCGGTGGCCATTTCTCTGCGGAAGGAGCGGTCGTCAGGTGGAGTAGTCATGTCAGTCCCAGACCGTGTCCGCCGGGAATGCCTGAGCCTCGTCGCCGACAACCACGACGTTCGCGGCCTCGGTACCACTCACTCCATGAGCGTCGCCCTTCACGCCGGAGAGGCCGGTCAGTGCTCCGAAAGCCACAACGGTGGAGAAGGCGGCGACAAGCACCGAGCGAAGCATTCTGTTACGCATAGTCGGCTTCGTCCTCACTTGAAGGTCCCCTCTTCCCCCGTCGAGTAAGACGATGGCTCATTCGGGCACGTCATGGCCACACGAACGGTGCATCATGTTCCTGCATGTTCAGGACCCTGGGGGGTGGAAATTTGGTATCGAATGGGACACATGCGACACATCCCCATACGGTGACCGAGTTGTGTGAGGAAGGTGGCCGTCTTTACGCCAACGCTCTACGGACGGGACGCGTCTCCCGCGCGGACGCGGAATCGGTTCCCTGTCTGCTGGAGTTCGCCTTGCTCCACCCCGACCCGGACGACGCGAACTGGATGCTGCCCGTACCGCCGTCGGTCGCGCTGGCTCAGCGACTCAACCCGCTGGAACACGAGATCACCGAACGCAGGCGGATGTCGATCGAGCTGGCCGACGCCTTCGAGCCGTTCATGGCACTGAGTGCTCAGCAGGTGGCACCGGCGCATTCGATCACGGTGCTGGAGGGGCTCGACCGGATCAACGCGGCGCTCGACCTCGCGACGTCCCAGTGTCAGTCCGAGGTACTCACAGTCCAGCCCAGCCGCGGCAGACGCCCCGACAACAGACTCATCGAGGGGCTGGAACGCGACAGGACCCTCATCGATCGGGGCGTCCGAATCCGGACCCTGTACCAGCATGTTGCCCGGTACAGCCCCGAGCGACTGGCCTACATGGAGCAGTTCGCCGACGGAAAGGTGGAGTACCGCACCATCGACGAACTGGTGGAGCGGCTCATCATCTGTGACGAGGCCGTGGCCTTCATTCCCGTCCGGGACGACCGCCAGGTCGCACTGGAGCTCCGGCACCCCGGCCTGGTCGGCTATCTGGTCAAGGTCTTCGAGTTCATGTGGAGCCGCGCGGTCCCGCTGAGCGCTGGCGCTCCCTACGAGACGGCGCCGGACGGCATCACCGACATCCAGCACTCCATAGCCAAGCTCCTCGTCGAGGGACATGTGGACGAGGCGATAGCCCGACGGCTGGGCATGAACGTGCGCACGTGCCGCGCCCACATAGCCAAGCTCGCGACGGTCCTGGGCAGCGGCAGCCGCGCCCAGCTCGGCTTCCTCATCGCGCAGTCGGGGCTCCTTGACCAAGGTCACTCGGCATCGCAGGGGGAGGGCCGTCCGTGAGGGAGGCTCACACGCACGGAGCCGAGGAACTGTGCGGGACGGGCCTGGATCTGTACACCCGTGCACTGCGTGAAGGGCGCGTGTCCTCCGCAGCGGGGGACACGGCGCCCTGCCTGGTCGACCTGGGACTCCTGCAACCGGACATCGCGGACCTGCGGTGGCTGCGGCCCGTCGCTCCGGTCTTCGCCCTCCACCGCCTGCTGCGTGGCGTGGCGGAGCGCATCGCGGACGAGCGGCGGCGCGAGGAGCGGCTGGCGGCGATGTTCGAGCCTCTGGTGGGGATGTCCGGCGCACTCGCTGAGCCGCCGGCGATCAGGGTCCTCAGCGGTCTCGACCGTATCGGCGAGGCCATTGAGCGGACCGTGTCGGACACTTCGGGCGAGATGCTCACCATCCAGCCTCACACCCATCACATCCCCGCTGCCGAGATCTATGCCGAAGCTCTGGTCCGCGATCAGGCCCTGCTCGACCGCGGCGGCCGTATCCGCACGCTCTACCAGCACACCCAGCGCCACGCGCCCAGCATCCTGGCCCGCTACGAACGCCTGCAGGGCGACGTCGAAGCCCGCACCCTCGACGAGGTCACCCAGCGTCTGATCGTCGTCGATCGCGACATCGCCTTCATCCCCGCCAACCAGGACCGCACCCTCGCCCTGGAGATCCGCCACCCCGCCATCGTCGACTTCCTCGCCACCGCCTTCGACCGGCTGTGGCGGCTGGCCACCCCCATGTACCCCCGAGCCGTCCACCCACCCTCCCCCGACGGCATCACACCCCGCCAACGGGCCATCGCCGCGCTCCTCATCGAGGGCCACACCGACGCCGTCGTCGCCGACCGGCTCGGCATGAACATCCGCACCGCCCGCGTCCACATCGCCAAACTCGCGGCGACGCTCGGCAGCGAGAGCCGGGCCCAGCTCGGCTACCTCATCGGGCGGTCCGGGATTCTTGACCGGGAAGCGTGATCGAGGACACCGCCGTCGAGCCGTCCAGGCCCACCTGCGCTATGCGGACGCCCAGTTGCGTACGACTGGCCGCCCCGAGCGTCTCCGAGAGCCGGGCGATATGGGCCCGGCAGGTGCGCACACTGATCCCCAGCCGTTCCGCGATCACCGCGTCCTGGTGGCCCTCGGCCAGCAGCGCGGCGATGGACTGCTCGCGATGGGAGATGCCCTCGATGCCGGTGTCGGGCAGGGGGGCGGTGAGGGGGATCGCCAGGCGCCACAACCGCTCGAAGACCGTGACCAGGTACTCCACCAGCGCCGGGTGCCGCAGTTCCAGGGCGAGGGTGCGGTCGGCGTTCGCGGGGATGAAGGCCACCTTGCGGTCGAAGAGGATCAGCCGGTCGATGACCTCGTCCAGCGTCCGCGCCTGGACCGAACCGCCCATCAACTCCAGGTAGTTCAGGAGCCCTTGGCCGTGCCGGGCCACATGGGTGTACAGGTCCCGCATCCGTACGCCCCGGCCGCGCAGCGCCAGCGCCCGGTGCAGGCCCTCCGTCAGCTCGTGCTCGGGACGGATGCCGCCGGGCTGGACCGTGAGGACCTCCGTCGTGCACGCCTCGGTGGCCTCGTCCATCGCGGCCTGGATCCGGGAGAGACCGTCCAGGACCCGGATCGCGGTCCCCTCACCGGCGCCCGGCACGAGACTGGGCCCCAGGCCCGCGTACCGCTCGACCGCCGCGACCGCCGCACCCACCCGCCGCTGGCTCGCGCTGACCTCGTCGTGGACCTCGCGCAGCAGCCGGGTCATGACCTCCTGCGGTGCCGTCGGCACCAGCCAGTCCATGTCGTCGGGGTCCGGGTGCAGCAGGGCCAGTTCCAGCAGACAGGGCACCGGCCCGGCGTCGGCGCGGGGCACGCGGCCGCGCCGTACGGCCCGGGAGTACACCCGGTCTCCTGCCTCGCACAGCCGGTCAGCACCGTGTGGATGGTCGTCCGTCCCGAGCCCGGTCATTGCCCATCCCACCCCCGGTTCCAGCGTCTACCGCCCTCTTGTCCTGTTCCCCATCGGAGCGTCGAAGCCCCCTCGGCTCCGCAACTATGCGCGGCCCGGACCGGCTCCGCAACACGGCTCCTCGGGTCAAGGGCGGGGAAAACGGCCGGTATATCCCGTTACCTACGGCCCTCCCCCCGCCCTACTGCAACAAGCTGACGGTGGCGCGGCCACCCTCACGGGTGCATCGCCGAGCTCCACGACTCCCGGCCGGAACCATCCGCTCCGCGCGTGAACTGCCGGAAACCACGCAGTGATCACCCCGTTACGAGCCGCACCTACCGTCAGGTCATGGCGGACATATTTGACGCGTACGCGCTGGCCGACGCGTGGGACGAGATGTTCGAGCGGCCGGGCGAGGTCAGGACCGCCTACGAGCCGGTACTGGCCGCGCTCCAGCCGATCGAGCCGAGCGAACTCAGGTTCCGGGCCGACCAGATGGCCCGGGCCTTCACCGACCGGGGCGTGACCTACGCCTTCGCGGGCGAGGAGCGGCCCTGGCCGCTGGACCTCGTGCCCCGGATCCTCGACGCCCTCGAATGGGATCTCGTGCGACGCGGGGTGAGCCAGCGGGTCCGGGCCCTGGAGGCCTACCTCGCCGACGCCTACGGGCCCGCCCGTGCCTTCGAGGACGGGGTCGTGCCCTGGCGGCTGCTGCTGAACTCCCCGCACTTCCACCGGGCCGCGCACGGGCTCGAACCCGTGGGCGGCGTACGCATCCATGTCGCCGGCATCGACCTGGTCCGCGACGAACAGGGCGACTTCCGGGTCCTGGAGGACAACGTCCGGGTGCCCAGCGGCGTGTCGTACGTCATCGAGAACCGGCGTGCCATGACCCGGGTCTTCCCGTCCCTCTTCGCCGAGCAGCACGTGGTCCCCGTCGACGGATACGCGCAGAAGCTGCTCGCCGCCCTGCGCGCCGCAGCGCCCGACGGCGTCCAGGACCCCCGGGTCGTGGTCCTCACCCCCGGCCCCAGCAACGCCGCCTACTTCGAACACGCCCTGCTCGCCCGGCTGATGGGCGTGCAACTGGTCGAGGGGCACGACCTGGTGTGCCGGGGCAACCGGGTGTGGATGCGTACGACCCGTGGCGAGGTGCCCGTCCACGTCGTATACCGGCGCCTGGACGACGACTTCCTCGACCCGCTCCACTTCCGCCCCGACTCGGTGATCGGCTGCCCGGGCATCCTCGGCGCGGCCATGGCGGGTCATGTCACCCTCGCCAACGCGGTCGGCAACGGCATCGCGGACGACAAGCTGCTCTACACCTACGTGCCGGACCTGATCCGCTACTACCTCTCCGAAGAACCGATTCTCCCCAACGTGGAGTCGTTCCGGCCCGACGAGCCCGGCCAGCTCCAGGCCGTCCTCGACCAGCTCGACCAGCTCGTCGTGAAACCCGTCGACGGGGCCGGCGGCCAGGGCATCGTCATCGGGCCGAAGGCCGACCGCGAAACGCTGGAGAGGACACGCAAGGCCGTGGCCGACAACCCCCGCGGCTTCATCGCCCAGCGCCCGGTCGCCCTGTCCACCTCCCCCACCCTCGCGGGCGAACGCATGGCACCACGCCACATCGACCTGCGCCCCTTCGCCGTCAACGACGGCAACGACATCTGGGTCCTGCCCGGCGGCCTGACCCGGGTCGCCCTCCAGGAGGGCAACCTCATCGTCAACTCCAGCCAGGGCGGCGGCTCCAAGGACACCTGGGTGCTCGCCGAGGGCCCCGCGGAACCGCCCGCGCCCGCGAACGGAACCGCCCGCCTGGACATCGCCCCACGTCAGCACGGTCCCGACGGCACTCCCACCGTCGTACAGGAAGGGGGACAGCAGTGAACGACGTGATCCTCTCCCGGATAGCCGAGGCACTGACCTGGACCGGCCGGTACGTCGAACGGGCCGACAACACCGGCCGGATCCTCGACGCCTACCTCCACCGCCTGCTGGAGGACCCGTGGCGCGACGAGGACCTGGCCTGCCGGTCGCTGTACGCGATCCTCGGCGTCGACGCGGGCGGCCCCCGGGTCGACATGCAGCAGGTCCTCGACCAGCTCGCCTTCGACGCCCGCTCCACCTGCTCCATCGAGGGGGCGCTCGGCGCGGCCCGGCTCAACGCCCGCAGCGCCCGTGAGGCCGTCTCCTCGGAGATGTGGGAGTGCCTGAACTCCACCTGGCACGCGCTGGCCGACCAGCGGCTCGCGGCCCGCCGTACCGGCCCCTACGGCTATCTGGAACTCGTACGGCGGCGCGCTGCGCTCTTCTTCGGGCTCGCCGACTCCACCATGAGCCGCGACGACAGCTGGCGTTTCGTCGTCCTCGGCCGGAGCCTGGAGCGGGTGGACATGACCGTGCGGCTGCTGTCGGTCCGGGTCCTGGACGCGGCCCACGCGCCCGACTGGCCGACCCTGCTGAGCGCCTCGGGCGCCGACGAGGCGTACGCGCGCGTGTACGGCGGTTTCGGCGACACCCCGCGGGTTGCCGAATTCCTGCTCCTGGACCGGGACTTCCCGCGCTCCGCGCTGCACGCCCTGACGACGGCGGAGGAGTGCCTGACCGCGCTCGGCCGCCCCCGCCAGGACCCCGCGCGCCGCCCCATCGGCCGGATGCGCACCCGCCTCGAATACCTCGACCTGCACGCCCTGGAGGAACAACTCCCGCTGCTGCTCGGTGACTTGCAGAGCGCCTGCATGGCTGCCGCGGAGGCGGTGGCGGAGCGGTTCTTCCCGTACCAGGGGCCCGTCGAATGGGCCCAGGAAGGAGCGTGAGCATGACCAGCCGCCTGCGGATCAAGCACGTCACGCACGTCTCGTACACCCAGCCCGTCGCCTCGTCCCACAACGAGGTCCGCATGACCCCGCTGACCCTGCCCGCCCAGACCACCCTGGACTCCCGGGTCACCGTCAGCCCGGCCACACCCACCTGGTCGTACTGGGACTACTGGGGCACCCAGGTCACCGGCTTCGACCTGATGGACCCGCACGGCCATCTCACCATCACGGCCTCCAGCCTGGTCGAGACCCACCCGGCGGGCCCGCTCCCCGCACCGCCCGAGTGGGCCGAGCTCGCCCGAGAGGCCGCGGACTCACGCCTGTTGGAGTTCCTCGACCCGACCGTGCGTACGACCGTACCGGCCGCACTGGTCGACACGGCGCGGGACCTCGCGGCCGGTCTCGACGTCCACGCGACGGCGGTCGCCGTGTCCGACCTCGTCGCCGACCGGGTCTCCTACCTGCCCGGCACCACGGGCGTGAACACCTCCGCCGCCGAGGCCTGGGAGCAGGGCGCCGGTGTCTGCCAGGACATCGCCCATGTCACCCTCGGGCTGCTGCGCGGCGTGGGCCTGCCGACGCGGTACGTCTCCGGCTATCTGCACCCGGAGCGGGACGCGGAGCTGCACCGGCCGGTCGCGGGACAGAGCCACGCCTGGGTCGAGTACTGGGCCGGCGAGTGGTGCGGCTACGACCCCACCAACCGGGTCCGGGCGGACGAGTCCCATGTGGTGGTGGGCCGGGGCCGCGACTACGACGACGTGACCCCGCACAAGGGGATCTACCGGGGTGTGGCGGGGGCACCGCCGGAGGTGACGGTGGAGTTCACGCGGGTGGCGTGAGCAGCGAAGAGGGCCGGCCGGGGAAGCCCCCGACCGGCCCCTTCCGCGCGGTTACTGCAGGCCCGCCGCCGCGCAGGCGCTCTTGTAGTCCGAGGTGCAGATGTCCTTGACGCTGTAGATGCCGTCCTTGACGACCGTGCTCTTGATGTTGTCCTTCGTCAGCGCGACGACCTGGACGAGCTGGGCCGGGATGTCCTTGTTCGTGGGGCTGTCGACGCTGTCCTTGGCGAGGGCGTCGAACTGGATGCCCTTGCCCTGGATCTTCGTCACGGCCATCTCGGCGGCGGCCTCGGCCTCGTCGGGGTACGGCTTGTAGACGCTCATGTACTGCTCGCCCGCGACGATCCGCTGCACCGCGGACAGCTCCGCGTCCTGGCCCGTGATGGGCGGCAGCTTGGTCATGCCCGCGCCCTCCATCGCCTGGATGGCGGCGCCGGCCATGGCGTCGTTGGCGGAGTACACGGCCTTGATGTTGCCCTTGCCGATCGCGCTGATCGCCTCGGCCATGTCCTTCTGCGCGGTCTCCGGCTTCCAGCCGTCGACGTCGTACGTCTTGGAGATCGTCACCTTGCCGTTGAGCTCGGACATCGCGCCCGCCTTGAACTGCCCGGCGTTCGGGTCGGACGGCGAGCCGTTGATCATCACGATCTTGTCGGAGGTGTCGATGCCGGAGCCGAGCGCCTCGATGAGGGAGCGGCCCTGCACCTCGCCGACGAGCTCGTTGTCGAAGGAGACGTACCCGTCGATGGGGCCCTCGGCGAGCCGGTCGTAGGCGATGACCGGAATGCCCGCGTCCTTGGCCTTCTGCACCATGCCCGCGATGGCGTGCGAGTCCACGGCGTCCAGCAGGATGACGTCGACCTTCTGGTCGATCATCTCCTGCATCTGCGCGGCCTGCTTCTTGGCGTTGGCCTCGCCGTTGGCGTAGACGGTCCTGCCCTGCTTGTTGGTGAGCTGGGCGACCTTCTTCTGGATGATCGGGTAGTCGAACTCCTCGTAGCGGGTGTTCGTCTTCTCCGGCATGAGCACACCCACGGTGATGTCGTTGCCCTTGGTCGGGCTCGCCTCACTCCCGCTCGCGGCGCCGAGCGCGCCACAGGCGGCCAGCGAGAGAGTCATCGTGGACGCGGCCACGGCTATGGCGATACGACGCATGGGGCTGCTCACTTCTGGTGCTTTCAGGACGGGGCGCGGCATTGCGGCCCATGTGACTGAAAAGCCAACGCGGGGCCGCCCACCGACGTCAAGCGGAATCACTTAACGAGTGCGCAACGCCACTCTCCGCCGATGGTGTGAAGACTTGGCGCGAACACTAGTACAACCAACTTCACACCTCGCGAGTCGTGATCACAGCAGCCGCACAACTGCTGTTCCCCGTACGACCAGAGGACCGAATGAAGTCAGCCAGACGGACGACCGCAGCCGCCGTCGTCCTCGCCACCGCCGGCACCCTCGTCTCCCTGACGGCGGCCCCCGCCCCGGCGGCCACCTCGTGTGCCTCGCCCGTGTTCACTCGGCAGTTCTACGCGAACACGAGCCTGTCCGGCACCCCGAGGAAGACGGACTGCGACAGCGCGATCGACCAGAGCTGGAGCGGCGCCCCCGCCTCCGGCCTCCCGAAGGACAACTTCGGCGTCCGCTGGAGCGTGACCCGCGACTTCGGCTCAGGCGGCCCCTTCGCGCTGGGCGCCACCGGCCTGGACGGCATCCGCGTGTACGTCGACGGCGTCCGCAGGATCGACCTGTGGAAGAACGTCTCCACCACGGTCAAGAAGACCGCCAACGTGACCATCCCGTCCGGTAGGCACACCCTGCGCGTCGACTACGCCAACTGGACCGGCGCCGCCAAGGTCGAGGTGACCTACGCCCCCCGCACCTCCGCCGACGTCGACAAGGTCAAGCCGCTGGTCCCGACGGGCACTTCGGTGTCGTACGACAAGGCCACCGGCAAGGCCAAGCTCACCTGGGCGAAGAACAAGGAGATGGACCTCGCCGGGTACCGGGTCTACCGGCGCCTCAAGGGTGCCTCCTTCGGCACCGAGCCGCTCGGCACGACCACCTCGGCCTCGTACACCGACAGCGCCCTGCCGGTGACCGGCGACACGTACTACTACGAGGTCCGCGCCTACGACAAGTCAGGCCACGAGTCCGGCGGCACCACCGACCAGGCGGTGACCACCGCGGACAGGACCGCGCCCGCCGCACCGGCCGGTGTGCGCGCGGACGTGGTCGTCGGATCCGTACGCCTGGGCTGGGACGCCGTCGGCACCGCGAACACCTACCGCGTCTACCGAGCGGCCGCGCCGGAAGGCCCCTTCCAGGGGATCACCGAAGCGCTGGACGACACCTCGTACCGCGACACCTCGGCGGACCTCCACCAACGGTGGTACTACCGCGTCACAGCCTCCGATGCCGTCGGCAACGAATCCGTCCCGTCCGCGACCGCCGACACGGGCGTACCGGACACCACCCCGCCGAACCGGGTCACCGGGGTGACCGCGGAAGGCACCACGGCCGGCAACGCGGTGCGCTGGCAGGCCGCCGCCGACGCCGAGCACTACGAGGTGTGGGCCGCACCCGACGGGGAGTCGGACCCCGACGGGCCCACCACGGTCTTCGGCACCTCCTACAACGACCAGTGGGCGGCCGTCGCGACCGCCGTCACCTACCGCGTGCAGGCCGTCGACGCGCTCGGCAACGTCGCCCCCGCGTCCGAGCCGGTGACCGCGGTCCGGCCCGCCGCAGGCGATTCGGCGGCGCCCACGGGCGTGACGGGCACCCCGCGCGACGGCTCGACCGAGATCACCTGGGACTTCGGGGTCGACGGCGCCCGGTACGGTTACCGCCTCTACCGTCGGGCCGCGGTGTCCGAAGCCTGGACCCGGCTCGGCGACTCGACGACCACTGCCCTCCTGTTCTCCGACCGGCAGGCCCCTCAGGGCACGGCCGACTACTACGTGGTCGCCCTGGACGCGCAGGGCCACGAGTCGGCGCCCTCCGCCGTCGTCACCGTGGAGCGGGCAACCCCGGCCACCCCGACCGCGCCCGCACCGCCGACCATCGAGCTGTCCGCTCCCTACACCGAGTGCACGGCCAACGACTGCGCGCCACACGGCAGTTCGGCCGCCCCGCTCACCGTGACCCTCACCCACGACCGGTTGGTCAGCGGCTACACCTACCGCTTCATCGACGACGGCGAGGGCCTCAGGACCACCGACGGGTCGACACTCACCTGGACGCCGCCCGGACCCGGCTTCTACACCTTCGAGGTGCGCACGGTCGACCGCTACGGCCGCGCCGGCCCGTTCACCGGCATCAGCTTCATGGTCGGATGACCCTCAGCAGCCGCTGACGGCATGGAGAAGGGGCCCGGAGAGATCTCCGGGCCCCTTCTCCGGGCTGTGCCTAGTCCCTGGCCTTCTTCGGCCGCCACACCACCAGCGCGCTGGTCTGCTGGACCTCCTGGTACGGGACCAGGTCTCGGCGGTACGACGCGTGCACCGCCGCCTCACGCTGCTGCATGGCCGCCGCGGCACCCTCGACGGCCGCCTGGAGCTCGGCCACCCGGGACTGCAGGGCGGCGACCTGGTTCTCCAGCTCGATGATGCGCTTGATCCCGGCGAGGTTGACGCCCTCGTCCTGCGACAACTGCTGCACCTGGCGGAGCAGTTCGATGTCCCGGGCCGAGTAGCGCCGGCCCCGGCCCGCGGTGCGGTCCGGGGAGACCAGGCCCAGACGGTCGTACTGACGCAGCGTCTGCGGATGCAGTCCGGACAGCTGGGCCGCCACCGAGATGACGTAGACCGGGGTCTCCTCGGTCAGTTCATACGGGTTGCGTCGACGACCGTCCATCTAGATCATGCTCCCTTCGCGGCCTGGAACAGCTCCGCCCGTGGATCCTCACCCACGGTCGCCTCGCGATACGCCTCCAGCGCGTCACGAGCCTTCCCCGACAGCTCGGTCGGGACACTCACCTCGACGGTGACCAGCAGATCGCCCCGGGTGCCGTCCTTGCGGACCGCGCCCTTGCCCCGCGCCCGCATGGTGCGGCCGTTGGGCGTGCCCGGGGGCAGTTTCAGCGTCACCGAGGGGCCGCCCAGCGTCGGCACCTTGACCTCGCCGCCGAGCGCGGCCTCCGAGAAGGTCACCGGGACCGTCACCGTGAGGTTGTCGCCCTTGCGGCCGAAGACGGGGTGCGTGTCGACGTGCACGGTGACGTACAAGTCGCCCGCGGGGCCGCCGCGTTCACCGGGCGCCCCCTTCCCGCGCAGCCGGATCCGCTGGTTGTCCGACACCCCGGCCGGGATGCGGACCTGCATGGTGCGGGAGGACTTCGCCCGCCCGGAGCCCTTGCAGATCTCGCAGGGGTTCTCCGCGATCAGGCCGCGGCCCTTGCAGTCCGGGCACGGGTCCGTGAGGGAGAAGCCTCCCCCGGAACCCCTGGCCACCTGGCCGGTGCCCACGCAGGTCGGGCACACGCGCGGGTTGCCGTTCGCGTCGCCGGTGCCCGAACAGGCCTTGCAGGGGGCCTGCGAGGACATCCTGAGCGGGACCGTCGCACCCTCGATCGCCTCGGTGAAGCTGAGGGTGACCTCGGTGTCGATGTCCTGGCCGCGCCGCGGCTGGACGCGCGTGGTTCCGGAGCTGCCCCGGTTGAACAGGCCCCCGAAGACGTCTCCGAGTCCGCCGCCGAAGCCGCCCGCTCCCTGGCCCCCGCCCTGGGCGCCGCCTCCGAAGAGGTCGCCCAGGTCGAAGTTGAAGGAGCCGCCAGCGCCGCCCGGCCCGGGCCTGAAGCCGCCGTTGCCGAACAGGGCGCGGGCCTCGTCGTACTCCTTGCGCTTCTTGGGGTCACCGAGGATGTCGTTCGCCTCGGAGATCTCCTTGAAGCGCTCCTCGGCCTTGGCGTTGCCCTTGTTGGCGTCCGGGTGGAACTCGCGGGCGAGCTTGCGGTACGCCTTCTTGATCTCGGCCTCGGTGGCGTCCTTGGGGACGCCGAGGACCTTGTAGTAGTCCTTCTCGATGAAGTCCTTGGTGCTCATCCTCGACGCGCCCCCTTTCCGGTGTCCCGATCATTCTCTTCGACCTCAGCCCTCCTCAGGGCCGTTGTCCTTGTCGTCGCCGGCCTCGGACCCGTCCTCGGCCTTGACCGGCTGCGCGCCCGGCTGCGGCTCGGCCACGGCCACCCGCGCGGGGCGGATGGTGCGCTCGCCGATGCGGTACCCGGGCTGCAGGATCGCCACGCACGTCGTCTCGGTGACGTCCGGCGCGTAACTGTGCATCAGGGCCTCGTGGATCGTCGGGTCGAAGGGCTCGCCCTCCTTGCCGAACTGCTGGAGTCCCAGCTTCGCCGCCACGGTCTCCAGGGACTCCCCGACGCCCTTGAAACCGCCGACCAGTTCACCGTGTTCGCGCGCGCGGCCGATGTCGTCGAGCACGGGCAGGAGTTCGGTCAGGAGGTTCGCGACGGCGATCTCCTTGACCGTGATCCGGTCCCGCTCCACGCGGCGGCGGTAGTTCTGGAACTCGGCCTGGAGCCGCTGGAGGTCCGCGGTGCGCTCGTCGAGCGCCTTGCGCGACTGGTCCAGCTGGGCCGTCAGACCGGCGATCTGCGCTGTTGCGTCCCCGGCCGGGGCCGCCCCCGCCTCCGAAGAGGGGGCGGCGGCCTTCGGCTCGGCGTCGTCGGGGGTGGCGCCGGAGGGGACGTCGGGCTTCTCGTCGAAGCCCGGGGTCTCCTCCGTCACGCGGCACCGTCCTTGCGCTCGTCGTCCACGATCTCGGCGTCCACGACGTCGTCGTCCGCCTTGGCCTGGGAGGCACCGGCGTCCTCGCCGCCGGCGGCCGCTCCGGCCTGGGCGTCGGCGTACATGGCCTGGCCGACCTTCTGGGAGACCGCGGCGACCTTCTCTGTCGCGGTGCGGATCTCCGCGGTGTCCTCGCCCTTGAGCGCGGCCTTCAGCTCCTCGACGGCGGACTCGACCTCGGTCTTGACCTCACCGGGGACCTTGTCCTCGTTGTCCTTGAGGAACTTCTCCGTCTGGTAGACGAGCTGCTCGCCCTGGTTGCGGGTCTCGGCGGCCTCGCGGCGGCGGTGGTCCTCCTCCGCGTACTGCTCGGCCTCCTGGCGCATCCGGTCGACCTCGTCCTTCGGCAGCGAGGAGCCGCCGGTGACGGTCATCTTCTGCTCCTTGCCCGTGCCCAGGTCCTTCGCGGTCACGTGCATGATGCCGTTGGCGTCGATGTCGAAGGCGACCTCGATCTGCGGGACACCGCGCGGGGCCGGCGGCAGACCGGTCAGCTCGAACATCCCGAGCTTCTTGTTGTACGCCGCGATCTCGCGCTCGCCCTGGTAGACCTGGATCTGCACGGAGGGCTGGTTGTCCTCGGCGGTGGTGAAGATCTCGGACCGCTTGGTCGGGATCGTCGTGTTCCGCTCGATGAGCTTGGTCATGATGCCGCCCTTGGTCTCGATGCCGAGGGACAGCGGGGTCACGTCGAGGAGCAGGACGTCCTTGACCTCACCCTTGAGGACACCGGCCTGCAGGGCGGCGCCGATGGCGACGACCTCGTCCGGGTTGACGCCCTTGTTGGCGTCCTTGCCGCCGGTGAGCTCCTTGACGAGCTCGGCGACGGCGGGCATACGGGTGGAGCCACCGACGAGGACGACGTGGTCGATCTCGTTGATGGAGACGCCGGCGTCCTTCATGACGTTGAAGAACGGGGTCTTGCAGCGCTCCAGGAGGTCCGCGGTCAGCTGCTGGAACTGAGCCCGGGTGAGCTTCTCGTCCAGGTGCAGCGGGCCCTCGGCGGAGGCGGTGATGTAGGGCAGGTTGATCGAGGTCTCCGTCGAGGAGGACAGCTCGATCTTCGCCTTCTCGGCCGCCTCACGCAGACGCTGCAGCGCCATCTTGTCCTTGGCGAGGTCCACGCCGTGCCCGGACTTGAACTGCTGCACCAGGTAGTCGACGACGCGCTGGTCCCAGTCGTCACCACCGAGGTGGTTGTCACCGTTGGTGGCCTTCACCTCGACGACGCCGTCGCCGATCTCCAGGAGGGACACGTCGAAGGTGCCGCCACCGAGGTCGAAGACGAGGATCGTCTGGTCGTCCTTGTCGAGGCCGTACGCCAGCGCGGCCGCGGTGGGCTCGTTGACGATGCGCAGGACGTTCAGGCCCGCGATCTCGCCGGCCTCCTTGGTCGCCTGACGCTCGGAGTCGTTGAAGTACGCCGGGACGGTGATGACCGCGTCGGTCACCTTCTCGCCCAGGTAGGACTCGGCGTCCCGCTTCAGCTTCTGAAGGATGAAGGCGGAGATCTGCTGCGGGTTGAAGGGCTTCCCGTCCAGCTCCATCTTCCAGTCGGTGCCCATGTGACGCTTCACCGAACGGATGGTCCGGTCCACGTTGGTGACCGCCTGGCGCTTGGCCACCTCGCCGACCAGCACTTCGCCGTTCTTCGCGAAGGCGACGACGGACGGCGTGGTCCTGGCACCCTCGGCGTTGGTGATGACGGTGGGCTCGCCGCCTTCGAGAACGCTGACGACGGAGTTAGTCGTGCCCAGGTCGATGCCGACCGCACGTGCCATGGTTGATTCCTCCAGCTGACTTGAGTGGAACAGGCTCAAGTGTGCACGACAGCTCCCGCCCGGTCAACAGACCTGAGCCAGGCAGACTCAACTCTTATCCGTTCCTTACACGCAACTGGGTTCTGACCTGCGTCGATACCGGACGAGAGGCACTGCTGGACTTGACACGAAGGAGTGCGAGTACGACGACCAGGGTGCTCCCGGCGACCCACAGGGCCCCGGTCGCGGCCATCCACCCGAGGTGCACCAGGACCCCGACGAGTACCCCGCCGAAGGCCCCGACACCCAGGACGACGGACGCGCCCTGCGGAGTGAGCCCGAGCCGCCGCAGCCGGTGGGCGAGATGATCGGGGGCGGCACGCAGCAGCGGCCGCCCGGACAGCAGCCGGGCCAGGACGACGAGCACCACGTCCGCGGTCACCACCGCCGTCAGCGCGAACAACACCCCCGCGCCAGAGCCGAGTTCCTGCCCCGCGCGGGTCGTCACGGCCGCGGAGGCGAGCACGAACCCGGTGAACAGCGCCCCGCACGCGCCGAGTCCCGCGCGCGCGGGATGCCAGTTGTGCATCAGGAACCCCGTCAGCGCGGCGGCCAGCACGCTCAGCAGCACGGCGAGCCCGTCCATCACCTCGGCCGCCGCACAGACCCCCGCCCCGAAGGCGGTGACGACCCCGACGGTCCCGGCCAGCCCGTCGGCGTGGTCCAGCGCCTTGAACCCGAGGGCGACGAAGACGATCCAGCCGGCCGCGAGGAGC
>NZ_JBHVYZ010000015.1:35776-38699 GCF_042880295.1 Streptomyces sp. NPDC058307 | reverse complement strand
CGGCGAGGAGCAGGGCGGAGGTGGCGGCAAGGATCCCGTAGAGCACGAGCCTAAATTAGCGCCGTATGTACCAATTCATCACGAATAACACGATCGGGTTTTAAGGTAACCCTCAGCGATTCAGATCACTGCGTGCCCGGCTACAGTGCGGCGGAGGATGGGGGTAGTCTCAGACGGACTGCATAAGTTACCGCTTAGTAATGACGAGATTCCGTCCTCGCGGACCTCTCGTAGACCCCTCGCAGGCCCGAGGAGCCCCGAAATGCAACTCGCCGCGATCATCGTGTCGCTGGTCCTGACCGTGGTCGGCGTGGCACTGCTCGCACGCGCCATCGGCCAGTTCGTCCGGTACTTCAAGCTGGGCCAGCCGGTCCCCGCCGGAAGCAGGACCGACAACCCCTACGCCCGCAGTGTGACGCTGGTGAAGGAGTTCCTCGGCCACACCCGGATGAACCGGTGGGGCATCGTGGGCTTCGCCCACTGGTTCGTGGCGATCGGCTTCCTGACGCTGCCGCCGACGATCATCACCGCGTACGGCCAGCTCTTCCAGGCCGACTGGACGCTGCCGGTCATCGGCGGCTTCCTGCCGTACGAGCTGTACATCGAGTTCATCGCCGCGATGACCACCCTCGGCATCCTCACGCTGATGGTCATCCGCCTGCTCAACCTGCCGTCCCGGCCGGGCCGCAAGTCCCGCTTCGCGGGCTCCAAGATGGGCCAGGCGTACTTCGTCGAGTACGTCATCCTCACCATCGGCCTCGCCATCTACGTGCTGCGCGGCCTGGAGGGCGCGCTGCACCACGTGGACCACTTCGAGGCCGCGTACTTCGCCTCGTACCCGCTGGTCCTGGCCTTCAAGGGCCTCAGCGTCTCCACCCTGCAGAACCTGGTCTACCTGGCCGCCATGATCAAGCTGGGCACCACCATGATCTGGATGATCACGGTGTCCCTGAACACCAACATGGGCGTGGCCTGGCACCGCTTCCTGGCCTTCCCGAACATCTGGTTCAAGCGCAACGCGACCGGCTCCACCGCGCTGGGCGCGCTGCAGCCGATGACGAGCGGCGGCGAGCCGATCGACTTCACCGACCCCGGTGACGACGACGTCTTCGGCGTCTCCCAGGTCGAGCAGTTCTCCTGGAAGGGCCTGCTGGACTTCTCCACCTGCACCGAGTGCGGCCGCTGCCAGTCGCAGTGCCCCGCGTGGAACACCGGCAAGCCGCTCTCCCCCAAGCTCCTGATCATGTCCCTGCGCGACCACGCGCACGCCAAGGCCCCGTACCTGCTGGCCGGCGGCGGCAAGACGATGGAGGGCGAGGAGAAGGCGTCCGAGGAGCAGCTCGCCGGTGTGCCCGCTTCCGCGCTGGCCGAGGCCGAGCGTCCGCTGATCGGCACGGCCGAGGAGAACGGCGTCATCGACCCGGACGTCCTGTGGTCCTGCACCACCTGCGGCGCCTGTGTCGAGCAGTGCCCGGTGGACATCGAGCACGTCGACCACATCGTCGACATGCGCCGCTACCAGGTCATGATCGAATCGGCCTTCCCCTCCGAGGCGGGCACGATGCTCAAGAACCTGGAGAAGAAGGGCAACCCCTGGGGCCTGGCGAAGAAGCAGCGCCTGGAGTGGCTCAAGGAGGTCGAGTTCGAGGTCCCGGTCGTCGGCCAGGACATCGAGGACCTGACCGAGGTCGAGTACCTGTACTGGGTCGGCTGCGCGGGCGCCCTCGAGGACCGCGCCAAGAAGACCACCAAGGCGTTCGCCGAACTCCTGCACATCGCGGGCGTCAAGTTCGCGATCATGGGCGGCGACGAGAAGTGCACCGGCGACTCCGCCCGCCGCCTCGGCAACGAGCCCCTGTTCCAGGAGCTCGGCATGGAGAACGTCATGGCGCTGAACATGGCGTTCGGCGAGGAGCTGGACGACGACGGCAAGGTGGTCCCGGAGTCCGCCAAGCCCAAGTCCGCGAAGAAGATCGTCGCGACCTGCCCGCACTGCCTCAACACGATCGGCAACGAGTACCCGCAGCTCGGCGGCGACTACGAGGTCATCCACCACACCCAGCTGCTCCAGCACCTCGTCGACGAGGGCAAGCTGGTCCCGGTCACACCGGTCGAGGGCATCATCACCTACCACGACCCCTGCTACCTGGGCCGCCACAACAAGATCTACACGCCCCCGCGCGAGATCATCGCGGGCGTCCCGGGCCTGCGGAACGAGGAGATGCACCGCCACAAGGAGCGCGGCTTCTGCTGTGGCGCCGGTGGCGCGCGGATGTGGATGGAGGAGCGGATCGGCAAGCGCATCAACAACGAGCGCGTCGACGAGGCCCTCTCCCTCAACCCCGACATCGTCTCCACGGCCTGCCCCTTCTGCCTGGTCATGCTCACCGACTCGGTCAACGGCAAGAAGAACGACGGCAAGGCGAAGGAGTCGATCCAGGTCGTCGACGTCGCCCAGCTGCTGCTGCAGTCCGTGAAGACCCCGGGCGACCCGCAGGACACGGCGGAGGCGGAGAGCGAGCCGGAGCCGGAACCGGTGAAGTAGCGGTCAGGACAGCGCTGTTCGGCGCCCCCGGGTCCCACCGGCCCGGGGGCGCCGCGTCTTCAGCCACCAGCAGGCCACCGCCGCCGCGACCCACTCGACCAGCCCGCCCAGCCGGACCGTCCGGACCAGCGCCAACCGCACGCCTTCCGCCACTCCCCCGCCGTCCCCCGTCGGCGACCCACCCAGGGCTGTCGCCGCGTCTCGAACAAGTGCATCATTGCCGGGATCGTTGTCAATGATGCTGACGAGGTGAACGGTGCGCGGGCGTAGAGGTGTTGTGGGTACGGCGGCCCTCTGCGGCACCCTCCTCCTGGCCGCGTGCGGTGCCACCCCGCACACCGGATCCGCGGACCCCACCCCGGCACGGATCGCCGACGT
>NZ_JBHVYZ010000015.1:24962-35680 GCF_042880295.1 Streptomyces sp. NPDC058307 | reverse complement strand
ACGCGACCGCGACGGCTACGACGACCTGATCGTCCGTACGGCCCAGGGCAACGGCCCCTCCGCCGTGGTCCTCGGCGGTCCGGCGGGCCCGGCGCGCACCGGAGCCGTCCTGCCGTCCGGCATCGACGTGGCCCTCGGCTCCTTCGGCCGCGGCAAGGCCCTGGACGCGGCCGTCGGTGCCATGGGAGGAACGTCACTGCGCTACGACCTCCCCAGCGCGACGAAGAGCTCCCTGTCCTCCCCCGGCCCGGTCCTGGACGCCGCCGACTTCGACGGCGACGGCCTGAGCGAACTGGTCTCCAGCGGCTCGCGCCTGCGCGTCTTCCAGGGCCGTACGACGGGCCCGTCCACCACGGCGACGGTCGTCGTCGAACCCCCCGCCACCGGCACCACCCGGGTCGTCGCGGTCGGCGACTTCGACGGCGACGGGCGGGCCGACCTCGCCGTGCGGACGTACCGGAGCGAGACGAAGGACACCGTCGCGGTCTTCTCCGGCGCGAAGCGGGGGCTCGTGAGCGCCGAGCCCTGCGTCACGTTCTCCACGTCGGCGTTCCTGAGCCCCTGACCCCGTAGGGGACGGCTGAGAACCCCCTTAAGGGATGTCACAGCTCGGCAGCAAAGCCGTCCCCGAAACGCCCGGCCGCGCCCGTCACTCTCCAGGACCAGGTACGTTCGAAGACGTGGCTGGATTCAGGATCGGACGCGGCCGGGACAACGGCGCTCCTCACGCGCGACCGCAACAACCTCCGTACGGGCAGCAGGCGCCCCAGGGACAGCCGTACGGCTATCCCCCCGCGCCCCAGCCCCATCCGGGCCAGTGGACCCAGGGCGGCGGGGGCTACGACGAGCCGGAGTACTTCGGCGACGGCGCGGGTGCCGGCGGCGCCCCGCACCCGCAGGGCGGCCATGACCCGTACGCCGCGAACAACCCGGGCAGCACGCAGGCGTTCTCGATCGACGAGGACCCCTACAACCAGGGCGGCACCTACCGCGCGGGCTCGGCACCGGCCGGCCCCGTGGGCCCTCGCCTGCACTGGAAGGAACTCCTGAAGGGCATCCTGCTCTCCCCCCGGCAGACCTTCCTCCAGATGCGGGACTACACGATGTGGGGCCCGGCCCTCGTCGTGACCTTCCTCTACGGCCTGCTCGCGGTGTTCGGCTTCGAGGACGCCCGCAAGGACGCGATCAACGCCACCCTGTCGAACGCGATCCCCATCGTCCTGACCACGGCCGTCGCCATGGCCCTGTCGGCGTTCGTCCTGGGCGTCGTCACCCACGCCCTGGCCCGCCAGCTCGGCGGCGACGGAGCGTGGCAGCCCACGGTCGGCCTCTCCATGCTGATCATGTCCCTGACCGACGCCCCCCGTCTGATCGTGGCCATGTTCTTCGGCGGCGACGCGTCCTTCGTCCAGCTCCTGGGCTGGGCGACCTGGGTGGCGGCGGGCGCCCTGCTCACCCTGATGGTGTCCAGGTCCCACGACCTGCCGTGGCCGAAGGCGCTGGGCGCGTCGGCGATCCAGCTGATCGCACTGCTGTCGATCGTGAAGCTGGGGACGTTCTGAGGTTCCGGGGGACGCCGGATACGCGAGGAGGGGCTCCCCGACGGGGAGCCCCTCTTTTCGTCGCTCAGTTTTCGTCGCTCAGTGCCTGCGCACGTCCGCTACCGCACGTCGACGAAGTCACCCGCGGCGGAGACCGCCGGGGTGGTCGCGGTGCCCGCGAAGCTGTAACGGAAGTAGCCGTCGGTGGCGGCGGTGACGGTCGTCTTCAGCGCGCCCGTCGAGTTGCTCTTGATCGTCTTGACCGTGGTGTAGGTGCTGGAGCCCTTCTTACGGAACTGGAGCTTCACCGGCTGGTTGCTGTACCCCGCGTACGTGCTGGTCTCCCAGTTGGCCCGCGACAGCTTGCCGGTGACCGTGATGGTCTTGCCCTTCTTCACGGGCTCCGGCGAGGCGTTGACCGTCAGCTTCGAGGCGCGCTGCACCTTGAAGGTGGTGGCCGCGTCGCGGTGGATGTAGTCGAAGTCGTGGGCCGAGACCAGCGTGCTGAGCCGCCAGGTGGCCGCCGCGGTGTTGCCGTTGATGGCGCTGCCGCCCTGCGGGTCGAACGTCAGCGTGCCGGTGCAGGTCGAGGTGGTGGCGCTGACCTCGGCACAGGTGATCTCACCCTCGTCGAACCAGATCTGGTCGTAGTTGGGCGTCGGGCCGAACGCGCTGATGTACGTGTTCTCCTTGATGCCCGAGTCGTCCGACGCGGTCACGGTGACCTTGGCATACACGGTGGCGGTGGTACCGACCACGATCGGCTTGCCGCCGTTGACGACAACCTTGTCGATCGTGATGTTGCCCGCACCGCCGTCCTCCGCCTGAGCGGCGGTGGCACCGGTCGCGGTGGCGACCAGGGCGATGCTGGTACCGAACAGGGCAAGGCGCGCGGTCATGCGCATGAAAGGGTCCCCCCGGGGCGTTCGCGATTGATCAGAGGGAGCCTACGTCGTTGACCAAAGCCTCACCACAGAGTTAACCCAATCACCCGGGCAACGCAGCCCGCTCACGCATCAAGAACCTGCCCGTCCCGCCTGACTACGGGCGGCTCGACCGACCACGGGAAGTTGATCCACTCGTCGGTTCGCTTCCAGACGTACTCGCATTTGACCAGCGACTGCGACTTCTCGTAGATGACCGCGGAGCGGACCTCGGCGACGGCGTCGAGGCAGAAATCGCGCACCAGCTTGAGCGTCTTGCCGGTGTCGGCGACGTCGTCGGTGATGAGGACCTTCTGGTCGGAGAAGTCGATGACGTTCGGGACGGGGGCCAGCATGACCGGCATCTCCAGGGTGGTCCCCACGCCGGTGTAGAACTCGACGTTGACAAGATGGATGTTCTTGCAGCCGAGGGCGTACGCGAGGCCGCCGGCCACGAAGACTCCGCCGCGGGCGATGGAGAGCACGACGTCGGGCTCGTAGCCGTCGTCGGCGATGGTCTGCGCGAGCTCACGGACCGCGGTGCCGAACGCCTCGTAGGTGAGGTTCTCCCGCACGTCTGCGTTGCTCATACCTGGGTCCGGTGGAAGTTGAGGAAGGAACGCGAGGCGGTCGGCCCGCGCTGTCCCTGGTAACGGGAGCCGTAGCGCTCACTGCCGTAGGGGAACTCGGCCGGCGAGGAGAGCTTGAACAGACACAGCTGGCCGATCTTCATGCCCGGCCAGAGCTTGATGGGAAGCGTGGCGAGGTTCGACAGCTCCAGGGTGACGTGTCCACTGAAGCCGGGGTCGATGAAGCCGGCCGTGGAGTGGGTGACGAGGCCGAGCCGGCCGAGGGAGGACTTGCCCTCGAGGCGGGAGGCGAGGTCGTCGGGGAGCGTGATGACCTCGTACGTGGAGGCGAGGACGAACTCCCCGGGGTGGAGGATGAACGGCTCGTCCCCCTCCGGCTCCACGAGCCGCGTCAGATCGGCCTGCTCGATGGAGGGGTCGATGTGGGGGTACCGGTGGTTCTCGAACACCCGGAAGTAACGGTCCAGCCGTACGTCGACGCTGGACGGCTGCACCATGGATTCGTCGTAGGGATCGATCCGTACCCGTCCGGCGTCGATCTCGGCCCGGATGTCCTTGTCTGAGAGAAGCACGCCCCGAGGATACGCAAGGCGCGCGAACCGACCACCATCGGACGGTCCGCGCGCCTGGTACCGATCCTCAGTGCTTCTCCAAGGTCACCGGAACGACGCTGCGAAGCCGGGCGCAGCGAGGACACCGGACGAGCCGTCCGGGACCGAGGCGCTCGGCCTGCTGCATCGGGAACGAAGCGGTGCTGAACACGTGCCCATCGGCACAACGGACGACGGTGCGCTCCATCAAGTCCTAGAGTCCCTTCCCCAAGAGCCGCGTCAGGCTGCTGCTCGCCTGACGACAAAAGCCACATTACGGGATGGGTGGGACGGTCCTCCAGGCGGCACTCCGACCCCACCCGGCCCCTCTCCCACCTCTCCACCGTACGCCCCAACTCCCGCGCCCCGCAGCCCCGTCCCACCCCACGAACACACTCAGGCCCCACGGCTTCGGCACCGGGGGCCTGGGATGAGGTAAAGTGACAGTGCGTTCCGACGCCGGTCCGTTCGGCGTCACGCGCGGGTGTAGTTTAGTGGTAGAACATCAGCTTCCCAAGCTGAGAGTGCGAGTTCGATTCTCGTCACCCGCTCCATATTGAAACCCCAGGTCAGCGGCCTGGGGTTTGTTTGTTGGCGGGGACTTTCCGGCGGAGACCTGTCTGAGATGCACGAAGATCGGGCACATGGAGGGCACGCGTTCTCGGTGGCCATGGCAGGCTCACCGTTTCGGACCCCGAAAGGTGCCGTGGACCTGCGGTTTCGCTGCGTCCGCCCATCGGCCACGTCAGTGAGCCCTCAGCTTGTCCGCCCCCTCGGAGAGACGGATGGCGTTTACGGACGCCGCAGCCCTGCCGATTGCCGAACTCCTGCCGAGCAAACAGGACTTCGACGAGCACGCCATAGCGGAAACTGACGGATCGGGCGGCACCCGGGCGATGCTCCGTGTTCTCCGGCATGACGACATGGTCCGCCGACCTCGCCTGACGCAGGCACGGTGGAAACCTCTCAGACGATGTCGTGGATGTTGTGCTCGGTCAGGTCGGATGCGTGCCGGGCAATGGCGTGGTAGTCGGCATCGTCGTGCAGGACAGCCAGTCCGTGATGGGCTGCGGTCGCGGCGATGACGAGGTCCACCGCCGAGGCACTGCGATGCTCTCCGGCCCGGGCCATACGGTGCTGCACCGCGCCGATCCAGCGCCCCGCGTTCTTCGGTACGGCCGCATCGGGGTAGAGGTCGGTGAACATCTCCGTGATCTCGTCGTACTCGCGTCCGTTCCGGGCACTGTGGAGGAACTCGGCGCGCTGCACATAGCAGGATGCGATGACCCCGGCGTCGATCGCGTCGTACCAGGCCGACTGCAGTTTCGGATCGCGGAGCAGGCGGACCAGGCCGGAGGTGTCGAGCAGGTAGATCACGAGCTGTTCTTCTCCGCCTGGTGCAGACGCTCCGCGTCCTCGACGGCACCCCATTCACGCGCACGCTCAAAGTGGCGGCTGATGCGCGCCGCACGCTCCTGCTGTTCGGCATAGAAGTGCAGGGCGAGGTTGACTGCCTCCTTCTTGGTCCTGACCTTGGACAACGCCATGGCACGTTCCAGAGCGTCGTCGTCGATGTCGATCTGGGTCACAGACATGCGGGCACCTCCTGCACGAAGTTGGTTATGTTGGTGATGTACAAAGAACAATACGCCACCAACATTTGCGCGACCACGGTCTGGACCCACGGCGTGCCCACGGGAGCGGACAGTCATGGTTGACAGCGGCGCGGCCCGGCCTTCGCAATCGCCGCCGCGGAGGCATCTATGCAGGTCCAAGCATGCATCCCATGCAAGTGCCATCGCCTCCCAAGCTGAGAGGCTCCAAGGACGGGGAATCATGCGGCTGGTGTCTCGCCTGCCTTGTCCGCGACCCCGACATCCAGCAGTGCGCGTCCGCCGAGCCCAGGAAGTCGAAGGACTTCTTGTCGAAGACCCGAGCGGGGACATGACCAGCAGGGCCGCCACGATGATGGCCTCGTTCGCCGCATGGTGTTCCGGGTGAGCCGAGTCCAGGGCTGCCAGAGGGCCGGACGTATCGGCGATGACCATGATCACTCGGCGGATCCGGACTCCGAGCCGGTCTCACGCCGGACGGCCTCGGCTACCGTGTCGCGGACCTCCGGCTCGGACAGCGTGCGGCCCGGGCCCTCGAAGGTGCGCGAGAACAGCGGCTCGTCCCAGACGCGGTTCGCCATGGCGGCGAGATGGATGCCCTGGCGGATGATCTCGGCCTCGCTTATACCCCGGCGCTTGGCGGCCTCCTTGATGATGGCCAAGTCCTCGGGGTCCGCGTAGACGTTCGTGCGCTTCATGGGCATGTACCAAGGATGGTCCATGAACCGGATTGAGGTATCCGGCACACTCCCCATGTCCTGTTGCTGAGGACCAACAGAGCCTGCCTCACACGCCCCTACCGGACAACAGGGCCCGCCAGCGCGGTAGTTCGGTGAACGGCACGATCAGGCACAGGACAGTCACCGTTGCGGCGATCCACGTTCCCCACAGGGCCCACGCGGACGCTGTCGCCGCCACCAGGTGGAGCACGACCAGCAGGATGGTGACGATGCCCGGCACCGCGACGGGCGCGTCCGCGCCGGGCCGGTCGCCCGGGGTGCTGAAGACGGCGGGCAGTCCGATCAGCAGCAGGACGGCGCCGATCGCCAACGGGATGGAGTACGACCACAGGGCCCAGGGGGTGCACACCCAAGCGGTCATCTCGCCGGCGACGCGCACGCCGCCTCGGACGTAGTCGTGCCCCGGCCGTTGCGTCCTGGTCCTCACGGTGCTTACGGCGGCCTCCTGACCGCGATCGGCAAAGGGCGCCTCCGACGAGGACGACGGCTCGGCCGAAGATTCCGTGGCAGTCATGTCATCCTTCGGAGGCGTGATCGGGAGGGTCGGCCTGGAAGCCGGCGATCAGGGTGTCGACGAGGAAGTGGAAACTCCGCGTGACCTCGCGGGACATCCTGAAGCTGCCGTCGCCCTCGAGGGTGACGAACCCGTGAAGTGCTGATCGCATGGCCCGTGCGGAGTCGACCACGCGCTCGTCGGGCAGGCCGAAACCCGCGAGGACGTCGAGCAGAACCTGCAGCGCCGCTTCGCTGACGCGGCGGTCCTCCTCGTCACCGGCCACTGGAGCGGGGAGGGTGGCGGCGTAGCGACCGGGATGCTCCAGGGCCCAGCGGCGGTAGCTGTCGGCGAACGCCCGGACCGCGTCCGGGCCGGAACGGCCGACGGACTCCCGGGCCAGCTGATGGGCGAACTCGCGCTTGGCCCGGACGGAGATGCCGTGCCGCAGTTCCTGCAGGGAGCCGACGTGCTTGTACAGGGACGGCGGTCGTACGCCGAGCCTGTCGGCCAGCAGACCCATGGTCAGGCCCGCCAGACCGACTTCGTCGGCGAGTTCCGCTCCCGCCGCGACGACGGCGCTCGTGTCGAGGCCCGCCCTAGGCACGGGCGTGTGCTTCCAGGAAGGTCAGCATCAGGGACGCCGTCTCCTCGGGGTACTGGTCGTGCGGGTAGTGGCCGGCTCCCTCGATCACCGCGAGCTCTCCGACGCCGGCCGGCATCGCACTTACGATCGCCTCGCCCTCGGCGCGCGGATCGACCCAGTCGGGGTCGAGCGAGCCCTGCACGATCAGGGCAGGGCACCGTACGTTGCCCAGCTGGGCGCCGGCGTCCGTCGGTGCCGACTGCCCCATCTTCTGCAGCGCCCGCATCCGGCCGGGCTCGCTCAGCATCGCCTCGATGCGGGCCAGCCGGTCGGTCCAGTCGGCCGGCTTTCGGCCCGGGTAGGCGTGGTCGAGGTAGCGGGACCACAGTCCCACCCTGCCGAAGAGAGTGGCGCCGAGCAGCCGGAAGGCACCCTTGCGGTAGTTCTTCGAGCGGAAGTCGCCGAGCTTGATCGACTGAGCGCGTGTGAAAGGGCCCAGTTCGATGATGCCCCTGACCAGTGCGGAATCCTGAGCGGCCGCGATGGTGGCGGCGCCGCCGGAGATCGAGTGGCCGACCAGGACGGCCGGGCCGCTGTCGATGTGGCGGATCACCGCGAGCAGATCGCCCGCGATGTCGGTGCGCGAGTAGGAAGGCCATTGCGCGCTCGACTCGCCGCAGCCCCGCAGGTCGACGGCTGCCACCCGATATCCCGCCGCCACCAGACGCGGCAGGACGAACCTGTACGCCGCACGGCTGTCCCCCATGCCGTGGGCCAGGACGATCAGCGGGCCCTCTCCGGTGACCTCGTAGGCGATGGTGCCGCCCGGGACGGAGACGAACTCAGCCATGACATCTCCCAGCTCGCTCACGGCCATCCGTAAGCTAATTCGATTAGCTAGAAGCTAATGCCCATAGCCAAGAAGATCAACCCCTGTCGGGCCTTGACGCGGCGGAGGCGTCGGTGAGGTCGGCTCCGGTGGCGGCGACACGATGGGCATGACCGACGCCCCTCCAGTCCAGGCACATGACGGTCGCGTCATCCTGAAGATGGCCGTGGTGGGCGTCGACGACCGCCGCGATGAGTGTGCGGGCGGCCTCGCGGGGATGCAGATCGCGGGTGCGCACGATCAGGTCGGGCAGATCGAGGCTGCCCGCGTTGCGCTCCAGCATGCCGTCGGTCAGCATCACCAGCCGGTCGCCAGGCCGCAGGTCCAGCGACTGGACCCGGTAGCTGTGCGGGGCAGGGAAGCCGAACGGCATGTCGATCTTCGGAGTGAGCTCCCGCACCTGCCCGTCCCGCATCCGCAGCGGCCAGGGGTGCCCGGCGTTGACGAACTCGGTGGTGCCGTCGATCAGGCTGATACGCAGGAGCTGTCCGGTGACGTAGCCCTGGCGGCCGTGCTCGCGCATGGCCTGGTCGGCCTGGCGCGCCTGATCGTCCAGGCCGCCACCGGCCCGCCGGGCCCGGCGTAGAGCGCCCACCAGCAGGGTGGCCAGCAGCGCGGCGTCGACATCGTGACCCATGGCATCGGTGACGGAGAGCTGGACCGTGTCCCGGTCGATCACGTAGTCGAAGGTGTCACCCCCGACGTGGTCGGCCGGCTCCAGCGCCCCGGCCACCGCGAACTGCGCCGCCTCGCACGCCAGCGACGCCGGGAGCAGCCGGTGCTGGATCTCCGCGGCCAGGCTGAGCGGGACGGTACGGCGGCCCCACTGGTAGACGTCCGTGTAGGACCGGTTGGCGATGACGATGTACGCCAGAGCGTGCGCGGTCTCGCCGATCTCCCTCATCACCTCCGCGTCCGGCGCCGCGGGCAGGAACAGTTCGAGGAGCCCGATGGCGTCCCCGCGGTTGGTCACCGGGGCGACGATCCGCACCAGCGCGTCCCCGCCCCGCTTCTCCACGCTCGGCCGCTGGGTGCGGATCACGTCGTCGTACACGGTGCCCCGCAGGAAGATCCGCCGGGCCGGTTCATCGGTCTCGACGCTGCCCGCCGCCCCCAGCCGTACGACCGAGCCGCCGGTGAAGTCGGTGATGAGGAACGACACCGACACCGCCCCGAGGTGCTCCTTGAGCATGCGTGCGACCACGTCGAGCGACTCCACGGGCGCCGCCGCCTCCGCCGCCGCCAACGTCACGGCCAGAGTCGTCGTCCTGTCCTGGCGACTGTCCTGGCGGTCTTCGTCCCCGCGAGGGCGGGAGGTCCGCCCGCCGTCCGGCCCTCGTGCGGTCACGTCGGTTCCTCACTGCTCGATGACGCCGAGGACTCCACCAGGGGCCCCTCGCCCGCCGCTCTCGCTGACCGTCTGCGGTCGGGGCCCCGATCCCGTGCTCGGGGCCGCCTCCGATCCGCGGTCACGCGGCGGCCAGGAGAATGGCCGTGTAGTGCGCGCCGAAGGCGGCGATGGTGAGGGCGTGGAAGACCTCGTGGAAGCCGAACCAGGCCGGTGAGGGGTCGGGGCGCTTGAGTCCGTACACGACTGCGCCCGCGGTGTAGAGCAGACCGCCGGCGACGACGAGTACGGCGACCGCGGTGCCGCCGTTGCGGGCGAAGTCGGACAGGTTGAAGACGGCCACCCAGCCCAGTGCGATGTAGCACGGGGTGTACAGCCACCGGGGAGCCCCGATCCACAGGATGCGGAAGGCGATGCCGGCCAGGGCACCCGCCCACACCACGGCCAGCAGCACCCGCTGCTGACCCGTGGGCAGCAGTAGTACCGCCAGCGGGGTGTAGGTGCCGGCGATGATCAGGAAGATGTTCGCGTGGTCCAGCCGCCGCAGGACCGCCTCCCCGCGCGGGCCCCACGTTCCGCGGTGGTAGACCCCGCTGGTGCCGAACAGCAGACAGGCCGACAGCGCGTACACCGAGCAGGCCGCCACTGCCGCCGCCGAGCGCGAGACGGCGATCAGGACGATGCCGCCGACCAGGGACAGCGGGAACACACCGGCATGCAGCCAGCCGCGCATCCTCGGCTTCAGCGCCGCCGCCACACGCTCTGCCCCGCCTTCCGGACCGGCGGCAGCCGGCCGGCCGGCTGGGTCGGCTGGGTCGGCAGGCGCATCGACCACGGGTCGCAGGACGTCGGGAGCGGCGCCGGGGCGAGGCTGGGGATCGCGCCTGCGTTCCGGCGGCTGAGTGTCTTCGGCGATCATGCGCCCGTATTCTGAAATCGAAGGATGAGTGCGGCCTGCCACTCGCTGCGGACTGCGGTTCAGATGCCGACCGTGTGCCGGGAGGCGGCGCGGCGGTACTCGGCGTTGATGCGCTGGGCTTCTTCGAGCTGGTCTTCGAGGACGATGATGCGGCAGGCAGCCTCGATGGGGGTGCCGTGGTCGACGAGTTCCCGGGCGCGGGCGGCGATCCGCAGCTGGTACCGGGAGTAGCGGCGATGTCCGCCCTCGGAGCGGAGCGGGGTGATGAGGCGGGCTTCGCCGAGGGCGCGGAGGAAGCCGGGGGTGGTGCCGAGCATCTCGGCAGCCCGACCCATGGTGTAGGCGGGATAATCGTCGTCGTCGAGACGGCCGAGGGGATCGTCTGCTGTCATCTCACCTCTCTGTGGAACGCGTGGAGGGGTGCAGGTGCCCGAGGGCCCCAAGAAACCCGAGGAACAGCAAAAACAGAATCCCGCCCAGGGAAAG
>NZ_JBHVYZ010000015.1:20132-24952 GCF_042880295.1 Streptomyces sp. NPDC058307 | reverse complement strand
TGGTGTTGGGGGTTTTTTGGGGGCGGTCTCGCGGGCGGGGGGGTTGGTCTGCTTAATACTCCCCTCTGTGTGTACGGGGGGGGGGGGTCCTGGTGCCGTACGGCACCAGGACCCCGGAGGAACTGCTACACCATCTGCCGGCCCTGGTACTGCGCCGGCCTTCTGTTTCCGCGGACCCGACCGAGATGCTGTCGGGGCTGCTGGGATCGCTGTTGCCTGACCGGAGACCACCTCACTGTCGATGTCCTGCGGTACCCGGGCTCGAGACGTCCGCCCGGGCGATCCTGATGGCGCTCGGCTCCTCCGTTCCTCCCTCTGAACCAATTACTTGGCAATCGGGTACTGCGTACTGCTCGCACTGCTGAACTGCTGATACTGCGAACCACTGGTGGCCTCGCGAAGCGCCACTCTCCGGCAGCCAGCCCCGTCGCCCGTCCTGCTTCTGCTCTGGCTTGGAACCCCACTGCCGAACCTCCCGATGCGCGCGCCCGCAGCCGACGCCTTCACCGAGGTACTGCTCACCGACTTCACTGCTGGGTACTGCCAAATCGGTACCACCAACGGCGGCCCCTGATCACTGCGGGCCACCCGGTCCGGTCGTCAGCCCCGTCGCCGTACCGCAAAAACCCTGGCTTCGGAACTCCACCACCGGACCGTCCTGCGCACTGCAACTACATACTGCTGCCCGGCAGTTCGTGTCTGCCGGGCCCTTCTGTCTCTCTGGGCTACGAGAGAAACCATAACCATGACGGCACCCAATGTCTACTCCGGCCACGATAGATTTTCGGGCACCGGACAGTGTGGAAACCCACCTCGAACGGCGATGGAGGACCCACCGCCGACGATGAGAGACCAGGTGACCTGATGGACGCGACGAGCGGCAACGGCGCAACGGCCCGCCTCTCTCCATCCGTCGCGGGCCTGCGGAAAGCCAGGAGCGGCGTCACAGGCGTGGTCCCGCTCCACAGGCCTCGGAGCAAAGGCGTCAGGCCGCGTCGATCAGGGACAAGTCCATCGGTACGAGCGTCGTCGACGCCAGCAGGGCCCGGATCAGGTGGTCGTTGAGGGCGTTGCCCACCGGCTCGCCGAGCTCCTCGCGGGTCAGCCAGGGCACGCCGTCGCGGGACAGCCGGGTGCGCACGCCGTTGACCAGGTGCTCGACGCGCTTGTCCGTCCAGCCCGCGTGCGGCTGCGTTTCGGCGAGTTCGGCGGCGGTCTGCCGCCAGGTCAGCGGCTGTGGCCGGGGTTCGTGCAGCAGGTAGCGCCGACCGAGGACGACGAGGGCGAGCTTCTCCTGTTCGGTGAGCACCCACACCCGGGGCGGGCGGGTGACGTCCTCGTGCCGGGGCGGCGGCCGGTCGCCCTCGGGGCCGGTGACGAAGACCTCCAGCAGGTGCTCGCGCCCGCGGGAACCGCCGACGAACAGCGGGGTGTATCCGGTGTCCAGCGGCAGTGGCTCCTCGTCCCGGAACAGCAGCCGGGCCCCCGCACAACGGATCGGCAGACGACCGGAGTTGCTCACCCACCAGCGGTCGGCCCGATGCGTGAGCGTGCCCTGGTGGCGGCTTACCTGCGGGTCGTCCTCCCCCAGGCAGACATGCACCTCGGGGCGGTTGCGGCCGAACAGGACCTCGCGGCCCTCCCCCGGCCCCAACGTCATACCCCCGGTCAGCGCGAGCGCGAAGACGGTGCCGGGCAGCGGTGCGGACGCGCCCCGGGCGAGGCTTCCGTGGGTGGCGGGCAACCGCCTGGCGCCGGTGCCGTCGGGCGGTTTCGGCTCGGTCACGTCACGCCTCCGGCAGTCGCTTCGCGATGTTCCGCACGACGACGGCCGCGAACTGCGCCGCGCTGTCGCACAGTTGCCGGTCCGGCTGCGGTGCGTACACGGTCAGCTGGAGCAGCTCGACGATGCGGTCGCCGGCGGCGTCCGTGTACGTGCGGTGCGGTGTCCGTACGGTGCAGCTGTTGTCCTCGGCCTCGTCCGCCACGTAGTAGCTCCGCGTCCCGGCGACCTTCACGGCCGTTCCGTCGTCGGCGTCCAGGGAGTCGTCCCGGCTGAACTGGATCTCGACCTCGCGTGTGCCGTCGTCGCTGGACCAGTCGCAACTCCAGGAGCCGAAGCCGCGGTCCCGGTTTCCCACGTCGACGCCGGGCAGCCGCGCGAGCTCGGTGGCGTCGAGCAGGGTGCAGGTGTCCAGCCGGGCCAGGGAGTCGGCGGCCGGTGACGACGAACGCCGGGGCACCGGGTCGTGGGCCAGCACGCCGACCACGCGGTCGGTGGCGGCGTCGGCCATCCGGCACGGGTCGGGCGCCCCTTCGCCCAGCTGCTTTCCGATGACGCGGACCTGCTTGCCGTCGGTGGTCAGGACGGCCCGCTCGCAGGCCCTTCCGTCCCGTTCGAGGGTTACGACGGTGAGGCCGGCGGTGAGGTGGGTGGACCGGACGTCGGCGAAGTCGTCCCGGTCCGAGTCGAGGTTGACCTGGATGTCCGCGGTGTCGTCACCGCTGTTGTTGCGCACCAGGACGTCGCAGCGGTCGATCTCCCCGTAGTCCGGGTCGAGTACGGTGCCGCCGAAGCGGCTCAGCGAGGCGGCGTCGAGCAGCCCGCAGGGGTCCGCCGTACGCTCGTCGCCGATGGCGCCGGCCCGCGCCGTGGCGGCCGGGGGTTTCGCGTCGGCGGCGCCGGTCGAGCCCGTACGGCCGCCTTGGTCTGCCTCGTTCTGCGAGGCCCACGGGCCGAAGACGGCCAGCCCGGCCGTGATCGCGCCCGCCGCGGCCACCGCGACCGCCGTGATGACCAACCGCCTTCGGCGCAGGGGGTGTTGCCGCCGCGGCATGGAGATCGTGGAGGGCGTGGCGTCCTGGGCGCGGCGTACGAGTCGCCGCAACCGCAGTGTGGGGGCCGTGAAGTCCCGCGTACGGCTGTCGCGCAACTGCTCCACCAGGTGCGGGGGCGGTGGGGCGGCGCGCGTCAGCAGCCTCTGCGCCCTGGCGGCGTCCGGCCGGCGCCGGGGCTCCACCTCCAGCAGAGCGGTGAGCGGCCCCTCCAGCGGGCCGAGCCGGTGCGCGGGCTCGATGTGTCCCTCGACGGCCCGGGCGAGGTAGGCCATGGGGTGTTCGAGCTCCCCGTACGGCGACCGGCCCTCGACCGCCATGAACAGGGAGGCGCCCAGGGAGAACACGTCGGACTTCTCGCCCGCGGGCAGTCCCTTGGCCAACTCCGGTGCCAGATAACGGGGTTTGCCGCGCACAGTGCCAGTCCCGGTGCGGGTGACGTCGCTCCACAGGGCCCGCGAGATCCCGAAGTCGGTCAGTCTCGCGACACCTTCGTCGGTGACGAGGATGTTCTCCGGCGTCACATCGCCGTGCACCACGCCCTCGTGGTGGGACTTCACCAGCGCGGCCGCGATCTGGCAGCCGATCGACCCGGCCTCCTCGGGAGGGAGCGGACCGCGCTCCGTCAGGATCTGCGCGAGGCTGCGCGAGGGGACGTACTCCATGATGATCCAGCAGGTGGCGCCCTCGTCGACGAAGTCGAAGACGCCCACGATGTTCGGGTGGTGCAGCCGTCCGGCGTTGCGCGCCTCGCCCATGAGCCGTCGCGCGGCCCGGTCGTCGTCCAGGCGGGCGCACTTGACCGCGACCCGCCGTTCGAGCCGCTCGTCCCAGGCCAGCCAGACGATGCCCATCCCGCCTGTGCCGATGGGCTCCCGCAAGAGGTAACGGCCGGCGATCTCGTCCCCGGCCTCCGGCGTCACCAGCACCGACCTGCCCCTCACCCCACCGCCAATGGTCCTGCCAGACGACGGAGTGTACTCAGCCCGCACCCGGGAGTGATCTCTTTCACCGGACTCCGCGCGGACCCGCCCAGAACCCCCACAGCACGGCCGGTTCGGTGAGAAGGCTTGCTACCCGACGTCCTTCACCGAGGTCGGTCCCAATTGCCTGGCACTGGCGTACTCCGGACCTCCAGACGGCGATGGAGTCGCGCAGTGTCATCGACCAGGCGATCGGCGTGATCATGGGCAGGCAGCGGTGCGGGGCCGACGAGGCGTGCAACCTGCTGCGCACCGCCTCGCAGCGCCGCAACGTCAAACTCCGGGAGGTGTACGCGGAGTTGATCAGGGACATCGGCGCAGGGCCGTCCTCGCCCGGGCGAGCCCTGCGGCCCCGGCCTTGACGGGTCCCTGACGGGTCCCTGACGGGTCCGCCGTCCGTCACCGCGTCACAGGCTGGACAGCACCTGGGGCGAGAGGATCTTGATCATGGTGTTGGTCCAGCGCATCTGCCGCAGTGTCCGCGGATGACACGCGGAGGACAGGTCCAGGAGGCCGTCGTCCCGGGTGGCCTGTGCGGCCTGGGCGAGCATCTCCCAGTACAGGGAGTTCTGCGCGGCGGCCAGATGGAGGTCCCGCAGGTCGCGCAGGAGGAGCAGTCCGGGCTCCGGCCGGTGACCGAGTGCCTCGGCCGCCTTCTCCCGCACCGCCGACAACAGGCCCGTCGAGTGGTCCTTGGGCGGATCGCCGAGGTGCAGGCCACGGTCCCGGCCGGTGTCGGCCAGGCGTTGGGCGTGTTCGCGGGACCAGTGGGCGAGGTCGGTGGCGACGTGGTGGATCTCGTGGTCGGTGCGGTGGCGTTCGGCCACCGTCGTCAGCTCCTGGGCCAGATGCCGCTCGCCGTGGTGGAGCGCGCGCAGGGTGAGGTCGATGCCGGTCATGCGGGGTCCTCCTCGTCACCGTCCCGCGAGGATGCGACCGACTGGGCGGCCAGGGCGGAGGGGCCGCCGGTCGTGGCGGGTACGGAGTCGGCGCGGGCGGGGG
>NZ_JBHVYZ010000015.1:0-20032 GCF_042880295.1 Streptomyces sp. NPDC058307 | reverse complement strand
GCCAGGGCGGAGGGGCCGCCGGTCGTGGCGGGTACGGAGTCGGCGCGGGCGGGGGCGGACGCGGTGGTCGTCGGCGCCGGGGCTGTGTGACCGTCGGCGTGTGCCACGCGGTGCAGTGCGGCCGCGGCGGTCTTGAACAGGGGCTGCTTGGAGACGGGGTCCCAGTCGGTGACGGTGGTCTCGTTCGCGGCGCGGGCGGGGGTGTCGCCGTCCGGGGCGTGCCCGGCCCTGGTGTCCCAGTAGCCGTAGTGGAAGGGGACGAACAGCAGTCCCGGGCGGATGTCGGTGACGCGCAGCCGCCCCCGTACGGCGCCGCGTGGCGTCGTCACCTCGACCAGATCCCCTTCGTGCAGTCCGAGTCCGGCCGCGTCGGAGGCGGACGCCTCCACCCACACGTCGGGGGCCGCCGCGTTCAACTGCGGCGCGCGTCCGGTCTTCGTGCGGGTGTGGAAGTGGTAGAGGGTACGGCCCGTGGTCAGCTGGAAGGGGTAGGTGTCGTCGGGCGCCTCGTGGGGCGGCTGATACCGGGCCGCCTTGATCATGGCCCTGCCGTCGAGGTTGAGGGAGCGGTACTCGACGACCTCCTGGGAGGCGCCGGTGACCAGGTCCTTGCCGTAGCTCTCGCAGACGTCGGGGTGGGCCCAGGTGATGCCGTCGGTGTAGAGGCGTTCCGTGCCGTCGGGGGCCTTGTCGTTGCACGGCCACTGGATCCCGGTCCCGCCGCGCAGCCTGTCGTAACTGAGGCCGGTGTAGTCGCAGGGCCGGCCGGCGCTGCAGCGTTTCCACGCCTCGAAGGCGGACTCGGGGTCGTGCCAGGTGATCAGCGGGCCGCCGTCCTTGTCCCGGAAGTCCATGCGGGCCGCGTAGTCGAGGAAGATGTCCAGGTCCGGCCTGGCCTCTCCGGGAGGTTCCACGGCCTTGTCGGACAGGTGGACCGTGCGGTCGGCGTTGGTGAACGTGCCCGTCTTCTCGCCCCAGGTGGCGGCGGACAGGACGACGTCGGCGAGCTGGGCGGTCTCGGTGCGGAACAGGTCCTGGACGACGACGAAGAGACGCTCCTGCTCCAGGATCGAGCGGATGCGGGACAGCTCCGGCAGGGAGACGGCGGGGTTGGTGCCGCTGATCCACAGCATGCGGATCGAGCCCTGCTCGGCGTAGCGGAACATCTGCATCGCGTGGGTGGGCGGGGCGTAGTGCGGGATCGTCTCCGGTGCGACGTTCCACACCTTCGCCAGGTCGGCGACGTGGCTGTCGTTCTGCCAGTTGCGGAACCCCGGCAGGTCGCCGTCGGCTCCGCACTCGCGGGTGTTCTGGGCGGTGGGCTGGCCGTTCATCTGCAGCACGCCCGCGCCCGGGCGCCCGAGCATGCCGCGGATCAGGTGCAGGTTGTTGACCTGTACGGCGGCGGCGGTGGCCTGGTGCGACTGGTAGACCCCTTGCAGCACCGTGGACAGCAGCCGGTCGGCGGTGCCGAGGATCTCGGCGGCCTCACCGATCAGGGCGGTCGGCACGTCACAGATGGCGGCCGCCCACGCGGGGGTGCACTTCTCCACCTGGGCGGCGAGTTCGTCGAAGCCGACGGTGTGGGCGGCGAGGTAGTCGTGGTCGACGCGGTCGGTACGGATGATCTCGTGGAGGAGCGCGTTGAGCAGGGCCACGTTGGTGCCGAGCCGCGGAGCCAGGTGTACGGCCGCCCTGCGCGCGACCTGGGTGGGGCGCGGGTCGACGCACACCAGGCGGGGCGGGTCGGCGCCCTCCAGCCGGTCGAGGACGCGCATCCACTGCACCGGCTGCGTCTCGGCGAGGTTGTGTCCGAACAGCGCGATCACGTCGGCGTGGTCGATGTCGTCGTAGCTGCCGGGCTGTCCGTCGCAGCCGAAGGACTCCTTCAGCGCCTCGGCGGCGGTGGCCGTGCACAGGCGGGTGTTGCCGTCCAGGTGGTTGGTGCCGATCCCGGCCTTCGCCAGCACCGCGAGCGTGTAGTACTCCTCCAGGAACAGCTGCCCGCTGGTGTAGAAGCCGATCGATCCGGGGCCGCGGTCGTCCAGCAGCTCCCGGGAGCGGGTGACGATCCGCTGCATCGCGGTGTCCCAGTCGCACGGCACGAGCCGGCCGTCCTGCCGGATCAGCGGTGTCGTCAGCCGGTCCGCCGAGGCGTTCGCCTGCCAGCCGAAGAGGTCCTTGGGGCCCAGCCTGCCATGGTTGACCCGGTCCTGCGCACGGCCGCGGACACCCACAATGCGGCCGTCCACCACCGCGATGTCCATCGCGTCCCCGTCGGAGTGCAGGATCGACGCGGCCTGCACCCACCGCTGCACTGTGCCCTGGTCGACGCCCTCCTCCAGGAAGGTGTCCACGCGGTCGGGCCACGGCTCATGCCGGCCGTACGGAGTACGGCTTCCCCACGGCCGGGCGATCCGGTCCACCGAAGCATCCATGTCCGCCTCCCTGTGAACCCCCCAACGCTCCCCGCCACCTGCCACGACACGGCGACACCGCGTCTCACCGGTACCCTCCGCCACGGTCGCCTAACGCCGAGCTGCGCCATCGGGGGCCACGAACGTCTCACTCCGAGCAGGCCCTCACGGAATCCCGTACGAACGAACGGGCCCGCAGGTGAACCCTCCGGACCCGTTCGCTCCGTCCGCCCGGCGGCCTACTTGAAATGAGCGGGGCGTTTGATGCCCGCGCGCCCCGCTTTCTCGATGCGCTCCAGTCCGGCGCTGTTCCGGTACTCCTCCGCCTCAGCCCAGTCCTTGGGCTGCTGGAAGAGCAGTTCACCGCCGCCCGGCACGATGAACGCGCCGCCGAAGGGCTCGTCACCCGCGTACCAGACACCATCGGTGATGCCGGCAGGCCACCGACCACGCAACATGGTGTTGCTCGCGCGGAGCGTGAAGGGGGTGCCGCCCTGATCTCCGAAACGCAGGTAGAGCGTGTGGGTCGACTCCATGCCGTACTTCTCGACCGGGGTACGGAATTCGAGCGGGTAGACCCGGAAGATCCGCCAGCACTTCGACACCCGGATCATGCGACTGCCGAAGATCATCAGTGTCCACATAGCTCCGAGGAACCCGATGATTCCCACTGGCAGCAGATAGTCGAGCTTGAAAACGAACAGCTGGATCCACAGCAGCAGAAACACCGGGAAGAACTTGAGGAATTTCTTCAGCGCGACGACGTAGTGGTATCGCAGCGCGCCCCGGAAGTCTGTTCCGTCGGTCGCGTACGGCGCAGGCGGGGTGTTCGACACCAGATTGTCTCTCCGCCTGTCTGGCTCTGTCATCCGAACGGGCTCCTTTCCTCTGCCCCCGAGCCGGAGTCGGAGAACGGTCCGGGAGCGTTGTCCGCTTCGACCGGGGCTGGGGCTGCCGGGTCTTCGAACGTCACCGTACGCGCGACGCCGAGCAGCACGCCTCGGTAGTCGTCGGCGAGCTCCACCGACGCGGTGACCAGTTGCACGGTGATGATCGACGAGGTGCGAGGAACGGGGATCGCCACCGTGCCCTGCCAGACGGTCCCCTCCGCGGGGCCCTCCTGACCGGCGGGAGGAGCTGTCGGCGCGACCGTGGTTCGTTCCGTCTCCCACAGGTACCCGGTGCCCGCGGACAGCTCCACGGGCACGATGCCGTTGTCCGGCCCCGTCCCGCTGTCCCCCAGCATCTGGAGGAGGACGGCTTCAGGGTGCGCTCCCGAAGTCGGGACGGTGGAGACCGTGAGCACGGACAGCGTGGAGCCGCCGCGATCGTCCGGGTGCATACCGAGCGCGCACCCCATGACGGCCTGGCTCCGCAGCATCGTCAGGACGATGGCGTACAGGCGGAACACTTGATCCGCGCGGTCCCGCACGTCATCGGGAAGTGCCTTGAGCTGCCGGGCCACCTCCTGAATGCCCTCAGGTGACGGCTGGAGGTCCAGTTGGAGATATCCGTAGGGTAGCCCGTACCAAAATTCCGGCTTCCGCTCGGCCTGCATCGTGTCACGCAATCCATTCACAGGCGGACACCGCTCATGAATTCGCCGATACCCATAAAGAGCTCGGCTGCTCCGCCCTTCAGTCCGGTCGAAGCAGCCACACCCTTGGTGATCTCGGACGCGTCGTGTCCAGGGCCGTTCTTCGGGAACACGTCCAGGCTTTCCAGGGACGACGCCATGTTCGCCGCCACGTTGACGCCGTTGATGCCGTATTGGAGTGCTCCGGTGGCAGGGGAGGTCGCCACGTCGAGAGCCTTGTAGCTGAAGGCGGGCACGATTTCCTTGCCGAACGTGCCCAGCTTCGAGCCCAGCGACAAGGCCTCCCCGCCTTCTCGGGCAACGGCCGCCGCGAGACCCGCCTCGCTGCCGGCCTTGGCGAGGGCGCCGACACCGGGCACCATGCCAAGGGCGTCACCGCCCATGGAGGCATAGGCGAACACACCTTCCTTCAGGCCGTATTCCCCCCTCAACGAGTCCCTGAAGTCCTCGCTCGCAAGGTTCTTGGCCATGGACACCGCGCTCGCCGCGACCGCGATGCCCGCGAAGACCGGCGCCAGCGGGGTGGGGAGCAGGGCCAGCAGTCCGGCGATGGCGCCGATCGTGCCGGCGTGCTCCACGAGGAACTCGCCGACCGCCTTGAGGCCTTCACCGATGGCGCTGAGGGTCTTGCTGAACCACCCCGGCTCCTTGGGGGCCAGCTTGTCGTCGGCCTCGTCGAGGGTGCGGGCTACGGCCTCGGCCGCGTCGGTGTGGGTGCCCTCCAGCTCCTTCGCCTTCGCGATGACCTCGTTGTAGGCGGTGTTGGCGCTGTTGAGGTGACTGGTGGCCTCGTTCAGTTCGCGCTCGGCGGTACGCAGGCGCTCCGTCGCGGCGTCCGCCTCCGCCTGGCTGGGGTATTCCTTGCCGGCGAGCTTGAGGTCCGGGTTCGCCTTGGCCTGGTCGTAACGGGTCCGGGCCTTGTCGGCGTCGGCCTTGTTCTCGCGCGCGGCATCGTCGTATTTCTTGGCCAGGTCGCGGTGGGAGGTGAGGTCGCCTTCCCATGTGCCGAGGGCCGCAGCGGCTTTCTCGAGCGACTGCCCGGCGTTTCTCATGGCGGTCTTGAGGTCGCCGTCCAGCGTGTCGCGGAACGCGCTCGCCGCGTCTCCCTGCCAGCCGGAACTCGCTCCGAGCAGATACTCGATCTGACGGTGGCAGTTGTTGAGGGTCTCGGCCGCGGACTTCACCTTGCGGTGGAGGGAGGTGACCTGCTCGGGTACGCCGGGCACCGGGTTCCAGCCGAGGCTCGGGTAGGGGTTGTCGGCCACCGGTTACTTCCCCCCGGTATTCGCGGCGTTGGTCTCTTCCATCTTCTTGAGGGCCTTCGAGAGGTTCTCCTCGAACTGCTTGTAGCTCAGCGCGGTCTTTTCCACGCCCTCGTCCACCGCTTTGATCATGTCCTTCAACTGGCCTGTTCCGTACTTCCACTTGTTCTGGAAGGTTTCACACGCCTCGTCCAGCCGCGGAGTTCCGATCTGTTCGGCGCTGACAGCGGAGAGCGATTTGCGCGCTTCCTCCAGATCGGTAACGGACTGCTTCAACACCCGGCCAAAAGAGTCCAATTGGCCGAGGTCGACCTTGAATTCATCCGCCATGAGGCGACCCCCTTCTTCGATTGCGACAGACGTTCCCATTGTGTTGTCGGCGCGCCCCCAGACTAAAGTACGGGCAAAGGCGCGTTGCCGTCGTTCCCCCTGCGAACCAGCAACTTCGGGCCGGTGACCGTGAGTTCGCTGGGCAGCCGACAGCGGTGAGCTCTGACCTCGTCCATTGCGGGAGGCGACCCCTCACCCCACCCGTCGGGCGTAGCGCCTGGCGGCGTAGTCGGCGGAGAGCGCCACGCTCACCGCGTCGGCAGGGGAAAGGGCGAGGGTCCGGCGCGTGGTACCGGACGGGACGGAGCCCAGATCGTTCCCCTGACCTCCGGCACGACACGTCACCGGCCCATCCAGCGCCGTAGGTCCTCGACCGCGCCCAGGCCGGACGCATCGGCCATGAAACGGGGCGCCCGACAGACCCGGCCCCGAGCCGGTCTCACGGCGGACGGCCTCGTTGGTGATCACCGGCTCCCCGAGGTCGGCACAGACAGTGGTGCACTTCATTCGCGGGACGGGCCGATCGGGCCAGGTGGGCATCCAGGGAGGTGAACACCTGGCCCGACCGGCCCGCGTATCCGATGAACCGGAACGGCCCGCGTGACACCTGACCGCTCTCCTCCGACAACTCGCGTGCGGCCGCCTGCCGAGGAGACTCCCCGTCCTCGATACGCCCACCGGGCAGTTCCCAGTGGCGGCGACACCGATCGAAGACCATGAGGACACAGTCGGCGTGCCAAAGGGAGACCAGCGACGCCGGCAGCGGCGCGTCACGCGGTGGTGCCTCCTCTGCGCCGCGGGCCAACGCGACCAGGGCGTTGCCGCGGTTGTCGACCACGAGCAGTGGATCCGTGAAGTCGGACACCTCACCATGCCCCCGGCCCACCAACGGACCACCGGCGGGAAAGCCCTCCCCAGCCGACACCCATGGAAACCGATCAGTTTTCATTCTGTCCGGATCGAGTTAACCTCGCAGTATGACCACCGAAGCGAAGCCCAGTCCCCGAGAGCGGTTGCTGGATGCGGCGGCCGCGCTGACCTACCGATCCGGTGTCAACATCGGCGTCGAGGCGCTGTGCAAGGCGGCGGGGGTGTCGAAGCGCTCCATGTACCAGCTGTTCGAGAGCAAGGACGAGTTGCTCGCGGCGAGTCTGGAGAAGCGCACCTCCGCCTACGTGGCGACCCTCCTGCCCGCGGCGGACGACAAGCGTTCGCCCCGGGAGCGGATCCTGCACGTCTTCGCGCAGGTGGAATCACAGTCGGCCGCGCCCGAGTTCCACGGCTGTCCCTACCTGGCCGCGCAGATCGAGCTCAAGGATCAGGACCATCCCGCGAGCCGGGTGGCCCACCGGGTCAAGGAGAACCTGACCTCCTACTTCCGCGCCGAGGCCGAGCAGGGCGGGGCGGCCGATCCCGACCTGCTGGCCCGGCAGCTCAGTCTGGTCTTCGACGGGGCCAGCGCACGGGCGGGAATCGGAGCCGACAAGCTCCCGGGGCTCGTCGCCCCCACGGTGACCACCCTGCTCGACGCCGCGGGCGTCCGCTGACCTGGTCGACGGCCGCCAACCGCCCCTCCGCAGGGAGGGTCAGGCCGCCGCGGGCCCACGTCCCTCGCGCTGTGACACGGCCAGGTAGGCGACGAGGCCCAGGATGGCGAGTGTCCACGCCAGGGTGACCGGTTCCAGGCCCAGCGCGAGGCCGCCGCGGGAGCGGTTCACCGCCATCCAGTCGGCGAGCGAGGCGCCGAGGGGTCGGGTGATGACGTACGCGGCCCAGAAGGCGGTCACCGCGTTCAGGGTGCTGAAGCGGTGAGCCAGCGCGGGCACGCAGATCGCGGCTGCGAAGAGGAGGACCGAGCCCAGGTAGCCGAGGCCGGCGGTGGCGGTGAGGTCGCCCGCCGCGGTGCCGAGCGCGAACGTGGCGAGGACGGCCGCCCAGTAGAACGTCTCGCGTCGGCGGGTGCGGATGCTGTGGATGGACAGAGTGCGCTCGCTCGCGTACCAGAGGCCGAAGACGGCGGCCAGGACGGCGAGGAACGCCGGGGTCGAGACGGCGTAGGGGACGCCGAGGCCGACGTGCAGGACGTCGGCCGCCATCGTGCCGAAGACGCTGACCATGACGACGGCGGTCCAGTAGACCCAGGCGATGTGACGACGGACGGTCAGCTGGACGGCCAGTGCGGCCACCAGGGCGACGGCGCCGGCGGCGACCGCCGGGACCGGGCCGAGCACGCGGGCCAGGAGATCGGACGCCGTCTCTCCCATGCCGGTGGTCAGCACCTTGATGATCCAGAAGAATGCCGTCACTTCGGGCACCTTGTTCGCCATCGGGTGCGGGGTGCGGCGGGACCGGTCGTCCAGGTCGCCAAGGTCGCCAAGGTCGCCAAGGTCGCCAAGGAGGTGCGGTGTCGTCATGGCCCGCACGATGACATGGTCAACTGCCTTGTTCCCAGACTGCTTTGCCATAGTTTTTGGTGTTCTGGTGGTTGAGTTTCCCGGCAGACGGCCGCAGACGGCCGCAGATGGCCGGGGCAAGCTTTACCTGCGCGTCCTCGCCGTCGGCGTCGGCTCCGGGCCGTCGGCGCGCAGGGGGTCGTGACCGGGCTTCGGAGGATCGGCGACCACCGTGCCCTTCTTGTGGTGGCGGGGCACCACGTCCTGGGGGAACGTCAGCTGCTGGTTCATCCACTTCAGGGCCGGGGGCATCTCCTGCACCCAGGTCGGGAAGTTGTGGCTGCCGTGCCCGGGCTGGATCGACACGACCCGCATGGGCGCCTTGACGGCCTTGATGAAGGCCTGCGTCTGCGGATAACCGCGCTCGCCGTGCTTGCTCTCGGCCACCAGGACGGAGACTTCGGGGACGGGCAGGTGCTTGAGCCGCCACATCAGGTCGTGGCCGTTGATCCGCTCGGTGCGGTCCGGGCCGTTGCCGAAGAGGTTGCCGGTCGTGGGGTCGTCCTTGACCTTGTAGTCGGGCGACAGGGCGGCGGCCGTCGTGTACACGTGCGGATCGCGCATCGTCAGCTGCAGGGCGCAGCTGCCGCCGGAGGAGTAGCCCATGACCCCCCACGCGCTGGCGTCGTGGCCGATCCGGTAGGCGGACTTCAGGGCGTCGGGGAGGTCCTTGGCCAGGAAGGTCTCGGTCTGCGGACCGCCCGGCACGTCCACGCACTCGGTGTCGCGCGGCGGGGCGATCGTCGGCCGGATCATCACCATGATCGTCGGCTGCATCTGACCGCTCTTCTGCAGCGCCCCGGCCGTCTGGGACACCCGCAGATACTGCGCGAGGTTGAAGATGCTGCCCGGGTAGCCGCTGAGCGCGACGATCACCGGGAAGCGCTGGCGCTTGTACGCCTTCTGGAAGTACTGCGGCGGGAGGTAGACGAACGCCGGGTCGACCACGCCCGTACGGCGGCCGATGACCTTCACCGACTCCACCCGCCCGTTCACCGCGGCGGGGCCGGTGGGCAGGCCGCTGACCCGGCGCAGTTGCTCGTCGGTGGCGGGCTGGACCAGCGCCCCCTTCACGGTGACACCGTCCACCGTCCCGGCACCGGCGGTGCCGTAGTCCCCCGCCTGCGTCACCCCGACGGGGGCCGTCTCCACGTGGCCGAAGAGTTCGCCCCAGGATCCGAAGAACTGGTACGACGAGTTCAGCCAGCACGCGAACGCGGCGAGGATCACCACCTGCGTGGTCCCGAGGGCCACCAGGCGTCCGAGCACCTGCAGCAGCCCCTGCCGGGCGAACCGTGGCCACCACCAGACCAGCAGTGCCACACACACGGCGGCGAGTGCCACCATCACATACACGGTCGTCTCGCTGGTCAGACCCATACCGGATGATCCCCGATTTCCTACCTGTGCGGTTTCCTTCACACAGAAGGAGGGGTCTGGAATCCTCCGCGTTCCCCAATTAGTGCAAAAGGGGTGGTGATACCGCCCACTCGGCCGCGCCCCCCGCCTGCCGCCCCATGGTGCTCGCCCGCGGGACGAGCCGGTGCGGGGCCCGGATCTCCATGCCCGGGACCGGGGACGAGCTGCCTATCCGCTTGAGGAGCCGCGCCACCGCCGTCTCGGCGATCATCTTCTTGTCCGGCGAGACGGTCGTGACGGGCGGGTTCGAGTAGCGGGCGTCCTCGATGTCGTCGTAGCCGACGACGGCGATGTCCTCGGGGACACGCAACCCCCGGGCGGCGAGCGTGTGCAGGGCGCCCAGGGCCACCAGGTCGCTGTAGCAGAAGACCGCGTCGGGCGGTTCCGGCAGGTCGAGCAGGTGGGCCATGGCGCTCGCGCCGTCGGAGCGGTTGAAGCGCGGGGTGGAGATGACCAGTTCCTCGTGGACCGGTATGCCGGCCCGCTCGTGGGCCAACCGGTAGCCCTGGGTGCGCAGTTGGGCCGCCTCACCGGTGCGGTAGGGCTGGTCGCCGATCGCGGCGACGCGGCGCCGGCCGAGGCCGAGCAGATGCTCCGTGGCCTCCCGGGAGGCGGTGACGTCGTCGATGCCGATGTGGTCGAAGCCGCCGTCGCTCACCCGCTCCCCGAGCACCACCAGCGGGAGGTTCGCGTCGCGGTCGCCCAGCTCGGACTGGGCCAGCCCGAGGGGGCTGAAGATGACCCCGTCGAACAGCAGCTGCTGGGAGCCGCGGCTGAGGAAGAGCCTCTCGTGCTCGGCGTCGCCGTCGGTCTGGTCGATCAGGACGTTGTAGCCCCGCACCCGGGCCGCCCGGATGATGCCCTGGGACAGCTCGGCGAAGTAGGGCGTGTCCAGGTACGGCACCACCACCGCGATCTGGCCCGAGCGGCCGGAGGCGAGGTTGCGGGCCAGGACGTTGGGCTGGTAGCCGAGCTCGTCGACGGCCTTCTGGACCCTGGCACGCATGGCCTCGGAGACCGGCGCGTAGCCGTTGACCACGTTGGACACGGTCCGGCTGGAGACGCCGGCCAGCTCCGCGACGTCGCGTAGTGTGACGCCTCTTGCCATATGTCCACCTTCGTCCCGGATGCCGTTTTCAGCGCTGAAAGTTTCTTGTGGGTTACCTCTTGCAGCGCGGCAAGTTCTCGGTTAACACTTTTGCAGCGCTGCAGAGCGTAGCAGAAGGGGGCCTGATCCAGCCGGGTCGGGAACCCAGGGACCGTGACGTCACCGCGTCGCGGACCGGACCAGTAGGAGCCGCAGTGGGAAGAGCCACCACTCAGGGACCGGGAGCCGCACCGGCCCTGACAGGGCTTCACTCTTTACTCGTGGTGGTCTGACGGCGCCCGTGCGCTGATCACCGAGCTCTCGCTCCATTTCACCGACGTCACAAGCGCCCACCCTCCCGCGCCGGTTGACGCCGCCCTCACCCAGCCGCGGTCCCCGCATGCCCTCGGCCCTCCTCGCCGACCCCTGTGTCCGGCGTACCCCCGTCCTGCCTCCCTCGCCCCTGCCCTCGGGCACCACATCCAGGAGATTTCTCATGTCCTCCACCAGAAGGCCCACGTCCCGTTCCCTCAGGCGGACCGCGGTCGCGGCGACCTCCGCCGCCCTCGCCGGCGTGCTCCTCGCGGCCTGCGGGTCGGGCGGCGGCAGCGGCAGCGGCACCACGGGCAGCGGCCCGGTGCACATCAAGGTGTGGGCCTGGTACCCGCAGTTCAAGCAGGTCGTGGCCGAGTTCAACAAGACCCACAAGGACGTCCAGGTCGACTGGGTGCAGGCGGGCGTCGGCCAGGACGAGTACACCAAGCTGAAGACCGCGCTCAAGGCGGGCCAGGGCGCCCCCGACGTCGTCATGCTGGAGTTCCAGGAGCTGCCCACCATCCAGCTCACCAAGGGCCTGCTCGACATGGGCAAGTACGGCGCCAACGCCGACAAGGGCAACTACGTCGACTGGGCCTGGAAGCAGGCCTCCGACGGCGACCACGTCTACGCGATCCCGGTCGACGGCGGCCCGATGGCGATGATGTACCGCGCCGACCTCTTCAAGAAGTACAAGCTGAAGGTCCCCACCACGTGGGCGGAGTACAAGGACGAGGCCGTCAAGCTGCAGAAGGCCGACCCCAGCGCGTACATGACCGACTTCGGCAGCGACGAGACGGCCGCCGGCTGGCGCCAGGGCCTGATGTGGCAGGCCGGCTCCCGCCCCTACACCTACTCGGCGAGCAAGCTGCCGGACATCGGGATCAACCTGAACGACGCCGGCTCCAAGAAGGTGTACGACTACTGGGGCGACCTGGTGAAGAACAAGCTGGTCGACACCCAGTCGTACGCCACCACGGACTTCTACAACGGGCTCAGCACCGGCAAGTACGCCACCTACATCGCGGCCGGCTGGGGTCCGGGCTACCTCTCCAGCGTCGCCCAGAAGACCGCGGGCAAGTGGCGTGTGGCCCCGCTGCCGCAGTGGACGGCGGGCGGCAACGACCAGGGCGACTGGGGCGGTTCGAGCTTCTCGGTGACCTCGCAGACCAAGCACCCCAAGGAGGCCACCGAGGTCGCCCGGGAGCTCTTCGGCACCTCCCAGGCGGCCTGGAAGATCGGCATCGACCAGGCCTACCTGTTCCCGCTGGTCAACCCGATCCTCAACGGGGCGTACTTCCAGGACAAGAAGTACGACTTCTTCGGCGGCCAGCAGATCAACAAGGTGTTCGTGCCCGCCGCGAACGGCATCGGGACCTTCGACTGGAGCCCGTTCCAGGACTACGCCTACAACACCGACACCAGCGAGGTCGGCAAGGCCGTCCAGGGCGAGAGCGCCTGGTCGTCCGTGAACGACAGCGTCCAGCAGCAGGTGAGCTCCTACGCGGCCAAGCAGGGATTCAAGGTCGGCAAGTAACCGGCCCGAGTCCCCGACTCCCCCTGCCCCCGCCGGCGCCCGCGCGTCGCACCGCCCGCCGGCGGGGGCTCCGTAAGACGCGCAAGGAGATGTGATGAGCCTGCTCCGACAGCAGGGACCCGCACCGGCCGTAGCCCCAAGTGCCGTTCCCCGAAAGGGACTTCGCGTCCCGGGGACCGGCGGGAGCGCCGGCCGCCGGACCGGGGGGCTGTCCGCCCGCACCCGCCACCAGGCCATGGGCCTGCTGCTGATCACCCCGTTCGGCCTGCTCTTCGCGGCCTTCCTGGTGGCCCCGCTGGCCTACGCCTTCTGGCTGAGCCTGAGGACCTCCACCCTGGTCGGCGGTGACCACTTCAGCTGGTTCGCCAACTACCGGCAGACCTTCAGCGACCCGCACTTCCTGTCCGGTGTGCGCCGGGTGGCGGTCTTCGGCCTGGTGCAGATCCCGGTGATGCTGGGACTCGCGCTGCTCGGCGCCCTCATCATCGACGAGGTCTCCAGCAAGCTCGCCAAGGTCTTCCGGATGACGCTGTTCATGCCGTACGCCGTCCCCGCGGTGATCGGCGCCCTGATGTGGGGCTTCCTCTACAGCCCCACCTTCGGCCCGGTGAACTCCCTCAGTCACGCCCTGGGCACGGGCAGGATCGACCTGCTCGGCCACAGCCTGATGCTGACCTCGCTCGGCAACATCGTGACCTGGCAGTGGACCGGCTACAACATGATCGTCCTGTACGCCGCCCTGCAGGGCCTGCCCCGCGAGGTCTACGAGGCGGCCAAGCTCGACGGCGCGGGCCAGGTCCAGACGGCCCTGCGCATCAAGATCCCGATGATCTCCTCGGCCATGGTGCTCACCCTGATGTTCACCATCATCGGCACCCTGCAGTTCTTCACCGAGCCGCGGGTGCTGGAGCCGACGGCGTCCTCCGTGATCACCCCGGACTACACGCCCAACCTCTACGCCTACAACCTCGCCTTCCAGTACTCGGAGTTCAACTACTCCGCCGCCATCTCCTTCTCCCTGGGAGCGGTGGTCTTCATCGGCTCCTACCTGTTCCTGTTCGCCGCGCGCAAAAGGAGCGGACTGAAGTGACCACCGCCGCCGTCCCCGCCCCCGCCCCCGCCGTCACCGTCGCCGTCCCGGCGCCCCGCCGTACGTCCTCCGCCAAGGGACGCGTCACCGTCAACGCGGTGATGGTGGCGATGATCCTGTACTTCCTGCTGCCGTTCTGGTGGCTGGTCGTCGCCGCCACCAAGAACAACGACGCCCTGTTCTCCACCGCGGCCCTGTGGTTCCACCAGCCGGGCGCCTTCTTCACCAACCTCCGGCAGCTGTTCACCTACAACGACGGCGAGTACCTGCGCTGGATGGGCAACACCGCGATCTACGCCGGCGTCAGCGGTGTCGGCGCCACCGCCGTGGCGACCCTCGCCGGGTACGCCTTCGCCAAGTACCGCTTCCCCGGCCGCAGCCTGCTCTTCTCCAGCCTGCTCGGCGCCATCATGGTCCCGGCGACCGCGCTGGCCATCCCCACCTATCTGCTGCTGAGCAAGGTGGCGCTGACCAACACCATGTGGGCGGTCATCCTGCCCTCGCTGCTGAACCCGTTCGGCGTCTACCTGGTGCGGGTGTACGTGCAGGAGTTCCTGCCGGACGAGTTGCTGGAGGCGGCCCGGGTCGACGGCGCCGGAGAGCTGCGCGTGCTGTGGTCCGTCGCGCTGCCGACGCTGAAGCCGGCGCTGGTGACGGTGCTGCTGTTCTCCATGGTCGGCACCTGGAACAACTTCTTCCTGCCGCTGGTGATGCTGAACAACGACAAGCTGTTCCCGCTCACCGTCGGCCTGCAGTCCTGGTACCAGGGGGCGCTGATCCAGTCCGGTGCCAACGCGCTGTTCACCCTCGTGATCGCGGGCTCCCTGGTGGCGATCATCCCGCTGATCGTGGCCTTCCTCCTCCTCCAGCGGTACTGGCGCGGCGGCCTGACCGTCGGAAGCCTCAAGTAGCCCTCCTCGCAGGCATCTTTCCTTCCCAGGCACCCCCCTCCCTTTCGCGCACCTCCCGGAGCGACCTCCATGCTGCACGCCTCCCTGACCGTCGACCCCGCCTTCCGCGTCGCCGACGTGAGCCCCCGGACCTTCGGCTCGTTCGTCGAGCACATGGGCCGCTGCGTCTACACCGGCATCTACGAGCCCGGCCACTCGTCCGCCGACGAGGACGGCCTGCGCCGTGACGTCCTGGACCTGGTGCGCGAACTGGGCGTGACCGCCGTGCGCTATCCCGGCGGCAACTTCGTCTCCGGCTTCCGCTGGGAGGACAGCGTCGGCCCGGTCGCCGACCGCCCCACCCGCCTGGACCTCGCCTGGCACAGCACCGAGACCAACGCCTTCGGTCTGCACGAGTTCCAGCGCTGGGCAGAGAAGGCCGGCGTCGAGCCGATGATGGCCGTCAACCTCGGCACCCGGGGCGTGGCGGAGGCCCTCGACCTGCTGGAGTACTGCAACCACCCGGGCGGGACCGCGTGGTCCGACCAGCGGATCAAGAACGGCGCCCCTGACCCGTTCGGCATCCGCATGTGGTGCCTGGGCAACGAGCTGGACGGCCCCTGGCAGACCGGTCACAAGACCGCCCAGGAGTACGGCCGTATCGCCGCCGAGACCGCCCGGGCCATGCGCATGGTCGACCCCGGCCTCGAACTGGTCGCCTGCGGCAGCTCCAGCTCCTCCATGCCGACCTTCGGCGCCTGGGAGGCCACCGTCCTGGAGGAGGCCTACGACCAGGTCGACTACATCTCCTGCCACGCCTACTACGAGGAGCTCGACGGCGACCTCGGCAGCTTCCTGGCCTCCGGCGTCGACATGGACCACTTCGTCGAGTCGGTGGTCGCCACCGCCGACCACATACGGGCCAAGCTGGGCAGGAAGAAGCGGATCAACCTCTCCTTCGACGAGTGGAACGTCTGGTACAACACCCGTTTCGAGGCGCAGGGCAAGCCCACCGACTGGGCCGTGGCCCCCCGGGTGATCGAGGACGAGTACAACGTCGCCGACGCCGTCGTGGTCGGCGGACTGCTGATCAGCCTGCTGCGCAACAGCGACCGGGTCACCGCCGCCTGCCTCGCCCAGCTGGTCAACGTCATCGCCCCGATCCGCAGCGAGCCCGGCGGCCCGAGCTGGCGGCAGACCACCTTCCACCCCTTCGCCCAGGCGGCCCGGCACGCCCGCGGCACGGTCCTGCGGGTGGAGCCGGTCGCGCCGGTGTACGAGACGAAGAGGTTCGGCGAGGTCTCCGTCGTGGACGCCGTGGCCACCCACGACGGTGACGAGCTGACCGTGTTCGCGATCAACCGGCACCAGAGAGACAACGTCGAACTCGCCCTGGACCTACGGGCGTTCCCCGGTCACGTGCTGGTGGAGCACTCGGTGCTCAGCGACCCCGACGTCCGCGCCGCCAACACCCAGGACGACCCCGACCGGGTCCGGCCGTACGCCGCCGACGCCGGTTCGGTCACCGACGGCCGCCTCACCGCGAGCCTGCCGCCCGTCTCCTGGAACGTCATCCGGCTGCGCCGCGCCGGCTGACCCACCCCTCTGACACCCGCCGCTCCCGACTCCCCCCTTTTTCTCCCGGGAGCGGCGGGCCCCGCACTATCCCCCTCTTTTCCGGACATTCCTCGGGAGCCGCCCATGTCCACCATCAGGGAAGGCGCCAGACACCGCGCCATACCCCGCACCCAGGCGATCACGCTGCTGCTGGCCCTGCTCGCAGCCGCCGTCGCCCTCGTCCTGCCCGCCGCCGGTCCGGCGCACGCCGTCTCGCGCGCCTCGCAGACGATGTACACCCCGCCGTCGAACGCCCCCTCGCCCGGCTCGCTCTACCCGCGCGCCGTGCGCCTGCAGTACAGCGGATCGTCCAACGGCACGCTGCTGGCCACGTTCGAGCAGTACAGCTCGGGCACCCCGGTCTTCCCGGTCTACCGCAGCACCGACAACGGCAACAGCTGGACGCAGATCTCCAGCATCAGCGACACTCACAACGGCTTCGGAAACCGCTACCAGCCGTTCCTGTACGAGCTGCCCACGCAGATCGGCAACTTCCCGGCCGGCACGATCCTCGCCGCGGGCAACTCCATCCCGAGCGACCTGTCGACGACCGAACTCGACCTGTACGCCAGCACCGACCACGGCGTCAGCTGGTCGTACGTCAGCTCCATCGCCACCGGCGGCGAGGCCGACCCCAGCAACGGCAAGACCCCGGTGTGGGAGCCGTTCCTGATGGTGTCGGGCTCCAAGCTGATCGCGTACTACTCCGACCAGCGCGACCCGAACCACGGCCAGAAGATCGTCCACCAGGTCTCCACGGACGGTCTCACCTGGGGTTCCGTGGTCGACGACGTGGCGACGTCGACGTACGGCGACCGTCCGGGCATGCCCGTCGTCGCCAAGCTGCCCAACGGCAACTACGTGATGACGTACGAGTTCTGGGGTGCTCCCGAGGGCGGCTTCACCGTCTACTACAAGATCTCCGCCAACCCGGAGGCGTTCGGCTCCGCCACCGGCATCGCCCTCAAGGCGACCGACGGCACCGTGCCCACCAGCTCGCCGTACATCACCTGGCTGCCGACCGGCGGCGCCAACGGCACCCTGGTCGTCAGCGCCAACAGCAGCGACGACCTGTTCCTCAACACGCAGAACGGCGCCGCCAACACCTGGACGCGCATCGCCTCCACCGTCCCCGGCGGCTACAGCCGCGGTCTGCTTCCGCTGGCCGACGGCCACAGCCTGCTCGTCCTCAGCGGCGGCCACCTCACCAGCACCGGCCTGAACCCGATCACCTACGGCACGATCGACCTGGGCGGCGGCATCTCGGACGGTGCCACCTACACGGCGTCGAACGCCAACAGCCATCTCTTCCTGACCATCGCGGGCGGCTCCACCACCAACGGCCTGGGCGCCACCCAGCAGAACGCCGACAACGCGAGCGACCAGAAGTGGAAGTTCGTCCAGCAGACGTCCGGCTACTTCAAGATCTTCAACGTGGCGAGCGGCAAGGTGCTGGGCGTGACGAACCAGTCCACCGCCAACGGCGCCAAGGTCGTGCAGTGGGACGACAACGGCACCCTGGACCACGAGTGGGCGATCGCCCCGAACCCGGCGGGCGGCTACACCGCCACCAACCGGATCAGCGGCAAGTACCTGGAGATCCCCAGCGCCTCCACCGCCGTCGGCACCGCCGCCGGACAGTGGGCGGACACCGGCTGCGCCTGCCAGCGCTGGAACCTCACCCAGACCGCCCTGCCGAACCTGGCCACCGGCCAGTACCGCCTGGTCAACAAGCACAGCGGTGAGCTCCTGGAGATCCCCGGCGCCTCCACCACCGCGGGCAAGCAGGCGGGCCAGTGGGTGAACACCGCCAACAACTGCCAGCTGTGGACGTTCACGTCGCAGAGCGGCGGGGCGTGGACCGTGAAGAACGTCAACAGCGGTCTGTTCCTCGACAGCAACGGCTCGACCTCGGCCGGCGCGGCCGTCGTCCAGAAGGCGTCGTCCACCGCGAGTTCCCAGCAGTGGACGCTCACGGACGCGGGAGGCGGCTACTACAAGCTCGTCAATTCCGGCAGCGGCCTGGTGGCGGACGTCGCCTCGGCCTCCACCGCCAACGGCGCGCTGATCGTGCAGTCGGCGGACAACGGCGCCGATGACGAACTGTGGCAGGTCGTGCGGATCAACTGATCCCTCGGGGGGTCCGGCCGAGGCCGGACCCCTTATCCTCTGCCCTAGATCCCGAACAGCGATCGAGATGTCGAACGAAAGGTGGGGCGCCATGCCCGAGGAACCCTGCGTCGTGGGTGTCGACTACGGCACCCTGTCCGGCCGTGCCGTAGTCGTCCGCGTCCGTGACGGCGAGGAGCTCGCGTCGGCGGAGCACGTCTATCCGCACGCGGTCCTGGACCGCGAGCTGCCGGACGGCACCCGGCTGCCCCCGGACTGGGCCCTTCAGGTGCCCGCCGACTACATCGACGTGCTGCGCACCGCCGTACCCGAGGCCCTCGCCCGCGCCGGTGTGGCGCCCGAGCAGGTCATCGGCATCGGCACCGACTTCACCGCCTGCACGGTCCTGCCGGCGCTCGCGGACGGCACCCCCCTGTGCGAGCTGCCCGAGTACACCGCCCGCCCGCACGCCTACGTCAAGCTGTGGCGCCACCACGCGGCCCAGGGCCAGGCCGACCGGATCAACGCGCTGGCCGCCGAGATGAAGGAGCCGTGGCTCCAGCGCTACGGCGGGAAGATCTCCTCGGAGTGGGAGTTCGCCAAGGCTCTGCAGCTCCTGGAGGAGGACCCGGAGATCTACCGCCGTACGGAGCGGTGGGTGGAGGCGGCGGACTGGATCGTGTGGCAGCTGTGCGGCACGTACGTCCGCAACGCCTGCACCGCCGGTTACAAGGGCCAGTACCAGGACGGGGTCTACCCGTCGCCCGCCTATCTGGGCGCCCTGCACCCGGACTTCGCCGGTTTCGTCACCGACAAGCTGGACCATTCGATCGGCCAGCTCGGCGACCCGGCCGGGACGTTGACCGCCGAGGCCGCCGCCTGGACGGGACTGCCCGAGGGCATCACGGTCTGTGTCGGCAACGTCGACGCGCATGTCACCGCCCCGGCGGCAGCGGCCGTGGAGCCCGGCCAGATGGTCGCCATCATGGGCACCTCCACCTGCCATGTGATGAGCTCCGACCAGCTCGGCACGGTGCCGGGCATGTGCGGTGTCGTGGACGGCGGGATCCTGCCGGGCCTGTGGGGCTACGAGGCCGGGCAGAGCGGGGTCGGCGACATCTTCGGCTGGTTCGTCCGCACCGGGTTCCCCGCCGAGTACGCCGAGAAGGCCGCGGCGGCCGGGCAGTCCGCGCACGAGTACCTGACCGAGCTGGCCGCCCGGCAGAAGGTGGGCGAGCACGGACTCGTGGCCCTGGACTGGCACAGCGGCAACCGCTCGGTGCTGGTCGACCACGACCTCAGCGGCCTGCTGATCGGCCAGACGCTGTCCACCCGCCCCGAGGACGTCTACCGGGCGCTGCTGGAGGCCACCGCCTTCGGCACCCGCACCATCATCGACGCCTTCGAGGCCGCCGGCGTGCCGGTGGAGGAGCTCATCGTCGCCGGCGGGCTGACGAAGAACGCACTGCTCATGCAGATCTACGCCGACGTCACCCGCCGCCCGCTGGGCGTCATCGGCTCCACCCAGGGCCCGGCGCTCGGTGCGGCGATGCACGCGGCGGTGGCGGCCGGGGCGTACCCCGACATCCAGGCCGCCGCCCGGTCCATGGGCAAGGCCGACCGCGGCGTCTACCAGCCGGACCCGGAACGCGCCGCGGCCTACGACCGTCTCTACGCCGAGTACCGGCTGCTGCACGACTACTTCGGCCGCGGCACCAACGACGTCATGCGCCGCCTGCGCCGCCTGCGCACCGAAGTCTCCGCCTCCTCCTGAAAGGAAAACCCTCATGGACACTAACAACGCCACCGCCCACTCCGGCCAGGAGATCTGGTTCCTGACCGGCAGCCAGGGCCTGTACGGCGACGACGTCCTGCGTCAGGTCGCCCAGCAGTCCAGGAACATCGCCGA
>NZ_JBHVYZ010000014.1:94273-150026 GCF_042880295.1 Streptomyces sp. NPDC058307 | reverse complement strand
GGCATCTGGGGCCTGCCAGGCCCCAGATGCCCCGCCCTGCTCGCGCTGCACGCGGAGACGCTGCTGTCCCGTGCGTTCCCATCGGTGCGGAGCTCGTTGTCGGAACCGGCAGGTCGGTTGTCCCTGCCGCGTGCCGCGTGCCGCGTGCCGCGTGCCGTCGGTCGGCGGACGGCACGCCCGGACCCACCCCAACTCCCTTCCGCACCCCTACCGTTACCGCGTGACCACCCGCGACCCCCTGCACCACGCCCTCCACGCCCCCGGCCCCCGCCCCCTCCCCGACGAGGCCGCCAGACTCCTGCACACGCTGGACGCCCCGCCCCGCCTTGCTGCCCACCTGAGACTCGTGCACGACGTGGCGTACGAGCTCGTCGAGTGGCTGGCGGAGCGGTGCCCTGGGATCCAACTGGACCGGCAGGCAGTGCTGTTCGGGGCCGCGACGCACGACGTGGGAAAGGCCTCGCACGTCCGCGAACTCTCCGGCCCCGGCTCCGCACACGAGGAGGCCGGCCGTGACCTCCTCCTGGCCCTCGGCGTCACCCCCGACCGCGCCCGCTTCGCTGCCACGCACGCGGCCTGGACCCTTCCCGGCATCGGGCTCGAAGACCTGCTCGTCAGCCTCGCCGACAAGATCTGGAAGAACAAGCGGGTGCAGGAACTGGAGGACCTGGTGGTCAGGAGGCTGGCCGAGGCTAGCGGCCGGACGGTGTGGGAGGAGTTCCTGGCCCTCGACGACATGCTGACGGCTGTAGGAGAAGGCGCGCAGGAGCGGCTGGCCTTTCAGACGGCCCACCCGGTGTGAGCCGGTCGGTCAGGCGACCGATCCCGGTGTGACCGGCCGACGCCCGGCGACGGCAGTACGAGACGTCTGGTCCCGGTGCGACGAAACGGGCGAGCCCCGTCGACTGGACGCCCCTGGCCATGCCCGCGCGGCTCAAACCCCGAGACTCCCCACCCCGCCCATCCATACAGCCAACCCCGAGACAGCCACCCCGCCCATCCACACGCCCAACCCGCCGCCCCCACCCGCAATCCCCCCACGAAACACCGCCACCTGTTTACAGTCGCCCCACTTCGCGCTACCTTCCGCAACACGTGGGGTGGGAGCGCTCCCATTCGGACGGACCGGAACCCGCCCGCCGGTCGCCCCCATCCCACGGCACCCGCAGGTGCCTGCAGGCACCCGCAGGCACCCGCAGGCAACCCCACACCTCGCACGGCCCGTACCCCAAGGAACGGACTGGACTGTCATGATCCTGACAAAGTTATCGAGGGTGACACGCCCCAGAGCCCTCTTCCTGGTCCTCGTCTCCCTGCTCGCCACCATCCCCGCCCTCAGCCTGGTCCTCACGGCCGGCGGCAGGGCGGAGGCCCACGGCACCCCGATGAAGCCCGCCAGCCGCACCTTCCTGTGCTGGCAGGACGCGCTGACCGACACCGGTGAGATCAAGCCGGTCAACCCGGCCTGCCGGAACGCGCAGGCGGTCAGCGGCACCACGCCGTTCTACAACTGGTTCTCCGTGCTCCGCTCGGACGGCGCCGGCCGCACCCGCGGCTTCGTGCCGGACGGCCAGCTGTGCAGCGGCGGCAACACCAACTTCACCGGCTTCGACGCCGCCCGCGACGACTGGCCGCTCACCCACCTCACCGCGGGCAAGACGGTCGACTTCTCCTACAACGCCTGGGCCGCACACCCGGGTTGGTTCTACGTCTACGTCACCAAGGACGGCTTCGACCCCAAGAAGACCCTCACCTGGGACGACATGGAGGCCCAGCCGTTCCTCAGTGTCGACCACCCGCCGCTCAACGGCAGCCCGGGCACGGTCGAGGCCAACTACTCCTGGACGGGGCAGCTCCCGGCGAACAAGTCCGGTCGCCACATCATCTACATGGTCTGGCAGCGCTCGGACAGCGCGGAGACCTTCTACTCCTGCTCCGACGTCGTCTTCGACGGCGGCAACGGCGAGGTCACCGGCATCCACGAGCCCGGCAACCCGTCCGAGCCGGTGCCCGGCACCTGCACGGCCACCCGCAGGACCACCGGCAGTTGGAGCGGCGGCTACCAGTCCGAGGTGACCGTCACCAACTCCGGAAACGTCCCGATGCTGGGCTGGATGGTCGACTGGGCCCTGCCGGCCGGACAGAAGGTCGACAGTCTCTGGAACGGCAACGCCACCTACACCGGCCAGGACGTGATGGTGCACAACGCCAACTGGAACGGCTCGCTCAGTCCGGGACAGAGCGCGACGTTCGGATACGTCGTCACCGGCTCCGGAGGCGACGCGGCCACGACCCTTCCCTGCAGGGTCGGCTGAGTAACCGTCAGAAAAACGCTCGGACCTTCCGCTCAGGACGGACCCGGTGGGGCTGTGCGCCACCGGGTCCGCGAGCCGTGCCGGAACTGGGGCGTGGGATGGATGACTCGGACGGTGCACGGGTGCTGAACCACGCGCCGGGCCGCACGGACAGCTGCCGCTCGCCGACGTGCGAGATCGCGAGCGTGAGACTGCCGCGGAACGCGCACCCGCACGTCTTCCCCCTGGCTACCGACTGACCTCCAACACTCCTCGCAACCAGTCGAGTTGCCGCCGCACCTGCACCCCGTCGCCGCCCTCGTGGCCGTTGTAGGGGTAGGCGTGGATCTCCTTGCGGGGGTTCACGCCGGTCAGTTCGCCGTAGCGGTTGAAGGCCGCGTACGCCCCGCTCGGCGGGCACACCGTGTCGCGCAGGCCGGTTCCGAAGTGGGCCGGGGCGCCGGCGCGCCGCGCGAAGGAGACGCCCTCCACATACGAGAGCGTGCGGTACGCGGCCTCCTCCACCCCCCGGTGCACCGAGAGGTACGCGCTGATCTCGCCGTACGGACTCGCGTCGGTCAGGTCCAGAGCGCGCCGGATCCCGCACAGGAAAGGCGCGGTGACCAGGACCGCCGCCAGATCCGGCACCAGCCCCGCGACCGCCAGCGCCAGTCCGCCGCCCTGGCTGTTGCCGACGGCCGCGACGCGTTGCGCGTCCACGTCCGGCAGCGCCCGCACCGCCGTCACCGCGCGCACCGCGTCCGTGATGAGCCGGCGGTAGTGGTAGGCGCGTGGATCGAGCAGCCCCCGTGCCGCGGGGCCCGGGCCGCCCGGTGCCGAGGGGTGCGGGTCGGAGGTCGCGCCGCCGTTGCCGTACTGGTCGCCCTGGCCGCGGTTGTCCATCAGCAGATGCGCGTACCCGGCGTTCACCCAGGTCAGCCGCTCGTGGGGGAGGCCGCGGCCACGGCCGTACCCGGCGTACTCGACGACCGCGGGCAGCGGCTCGCGCACCCCGGTGGGCCGGCTGTACCAGGCGCGTACCGGATCACCGGCGAAGCCGCGGAAGGTCACGTCCCAGGTCTGGGTCAGCCGCAGACCGCTCTCCGCCGGGCGCACCGACACCAACACGTCAGCCTGCGCCGCCTCCGTCAGGGTGTCACGCCAGAACTCGTCGAAATCGGGGGGTTCCTGGACGTCGGGACGGTACTGCTCCAGCTCCCTGAGGGGCAGGTCGAACGCAGGCACAGGGCACCTCGCATGAGTCGGTCCAAGTAATGAAACTTGCGGAGAGGGCCGGGATGTGGCCTTCGTGTCCTACCCCACTCCCGCCCCAGGTATCTCCTGCCCGCCCCATTGACAGCGCTTTCTCCGTGCCTCTAAGTTGCCGCGAACTTACCGGTAAGGGCTCGAAAGTTTCGGTTCCGTGCCTCCGTCTGAGAGGACCGAGCATGAGCACATTCGTCAAGTCGGCCTCTCCACCGTCCAGCGTCGAAGACCCACCCGTGGCCGTCACCCACCCCTCGCCGCGCAGGAGTTGGCGCCGGGCCCTGCGCCGCGACTGGCAGCTCTACTCGCTGGCCGTCCTGCCGCTGCTGTTCTTCCTGGTCTTCCGCTATCTCCCGATGATCGGCAACGTGATCGCGTTCCGGCGCTTCGAGCCCGGCGGCTCGATGTTCGGCGAGGACTGGGTGGGTCTGCGCTATGTGCGCATGTTCCTCAGCGACCCGACCTTCTGGCAGGTGTTCCGCAACACTCTGTGGCTCGGCGGGCTCACACTGCTGTTCTGCTTCCCCATCCCGATCGTCCTCGCCCTCCTGCTCAACGAGGTGCGCCGGCGCTCCCTGAAGCGGTTCGTGCAGTCGGTGTCGTACCTTCCGCACTTCCTGTCGATCGTGATCGTCGCGGGCCTCACGATGCAGATGCTCGCCACCGACGGGCCGGTCAACCACGCCCTCGCCTGGTTCGGCCACGACGAGATCCGCTTCATCCAGAGCCCGACTGGTTCCGCACGATCTACGTCGGCTCGGAGGTCTGGCAGACCGCCGGCTGGGGCACGATCCTCTACCTCGCCGCGCTCACCACCATCGACGAGGACCTGTACGAGGCCGCGCGCATCGACGGCGCCAACCGCTGGAAACAGATCTGGCACGTCACCCTGCCCGGCATCCGCCCCACCATGATCACGCTGCTGATCCTCAACATCGGCACCTTCATGGCGGTCGGCTTCGAGAAGGTCCTGCTGCTCTACAACCCGCTGACCTACCCGACCGCCGACGTGATCTCGACATACGTCTACCGGGCGGGCGTCGAGTCCAACAGCTTCAGTTACGCCGCCGCCATCGGCCTGTTCGAGGCGGTTATCGGCCTGGTCCTGATCACGACCGCCAACACGCTCTCGCGCCGCACAGTGGGGACCAGCCTGTGGTGAGACCGAGCCGTTCCTACCGGGTCTTCCAAGGCGTCAACGGGGTGATCCTGACCCTGGTGGTGCTCGTCACCCTGTACCCCTTCGTCAACATCGTCGCGAGGTCCTTCAGCGGGGAGCGGCAGATCCGGGCCGGTGAAGTGACCCTGTGGCCCAAGGGGTTCAACCTCACCACGTACCGGATCGTCTTCCAGGACTCGATGTTCTGGCGCAACTACGGCAACACCGTGTTCTACACGCTCGTGTCCACCGTCGTGGCCATGGTCCTGACCACCTGTTACGCCTACGTCCTGTCGAAGAAGAACCTCAGGGGGCGCGGCCTGCTCGTTGGCATCGCCGTGTTCACGATGTTCTTCACCGGCGGCCTGATCCCGAACTACATCCTGGTCACCGAGCTCGGGCTGAAGAACAGCGTCTGGGCCATCGCGCTGCCCAACGCGATCAGCGTCTTCAACCTGCTGGTGATGAAGGCCTTCTTCGAGAGCCTGCCGACCGATCTGGAGGAGGCCGCCCAGATCGACGGCCTGAGCACCTACGGCATCCTCCTCAGGATCGTGGTGCCGCTGTCCAAGGCGGTCGTGGCGACCATGGTGCTCTTCTACACGGTGTCCTTCTGGAACTCCTGGTTCAGCGCGTTCCTCTACATGGACCACTCCGACCTGATGCCGGTCACCGTCTATCTGCGCAACCTCATCGCCGGTGCCACCGGCGGCGGCAACGCGGGCGCCGGCACCGCGGAGCTCAGCCAGGTCGGCGCGAGCATCCAGGCGGTCACCATCGTGCTCACCGCGCTGCCGATCATCTGCGTGTATCCGTTCGTCCAGCGTTTCTTCGTCTCGGGCGTGATGCTCGGCGCGGTCAAGGGCTGACAGCACGTCAATTCACTTACGGAACAAGGGAGTATCCGTGGAGAACACCGGACAGCTGTCACGACGTCAGATCCTGGCCGCCGCGGGATTCATCGGCCTCGCCACTCTCACCGGCTGCGGTACCTGGCCCCCGTCCTCGCGCGCGGCGGCAATCACGTCGACTCCTTCTCGTACTGGACCTTCAGCGACATGTTCGAGGAGAACGGCCCGCCGACCGCGCTCTTCCACGGCGGCTTCGGCCTGCTCACCCACCGACAGGTGAGGAAACCGACCTACCACCTCTACGCCTTCATGGCCCGCATGGGCCCCGACCTGCTCACCCGCGGCGCCGACCACCTGGTCACCCGGCACCCCGACGGCCGGGTGACCGTCCTCGCCTGGGCGCCGGTCGACGCGAGCGGCGAGACCCCCGGGCCGACCCGCCACCGGCTGCGCCTGTCCGTGCCGGTGCCGGGTGCGCGCGAGGCGTTCGTGCGGCGGTCCGTGGTCGACGAGGAGCAGGGCAACGCCCGCACGGCCTGGCAGCGGATGGGCAGCCCGCGCTCGCCCCACCCGCACCAGCTCGACGTACTCCACGAGGCGGCCGAGCCCGGCCGGCAGCACCTGCGGCTGCCGGTCGAGGACGACCGGACCGCACTGGACCTGACGCTGGCCCGCCACGAGATCACGCTCGTGGAGGTGAACCCGGTCGTGGAGGAGGCACCGGAGTGGTGGGACGAACGCCGACTGCTGGGGACGGGGCCGCGGTGAGTGGGGTGAGCGGGGCACGTGGAGCGACCGAGGTGATCCCGGTGAGCCGAGTGCGGCGCGGCACCGTCCCACGCCGCCCACCCGCCGGGCAACGACCGCCCCAGAACCGCGCATCCCCCGCCCCTCACCCCACCACCTCCGCCGCACCCTCCTTCGGCACCGGCTCCCTCTCCCGCGCCGCCGCCCTCATCCACACCCTCGTCACCGTCGAGGCCCTGCTCCTCCTCGCCGCCTCCCCGGGCCTGGCGGGTCTGCTCCTGCTGGGCCCTGCCCCCGCCAACCTCCCCCTCGCCGCCGTATGCCTGCTGCCCCTCGGCCCGGCCACGGCCGCCGCCCTGTACGCCCTCCACCACCGCGACCGCGACCTCACCGACCTCCACCCGGCCCGGTCCTACTGGCGCGGCTGGCGGCTCAACGCCGTCCCCGTCCTGAAGCTGTGGACACCCCTGCTGGCCTGGCTCACGGTCATCGCCTTCACGCTCACCCACTTCACCGCCACCGGCCTGCCCGGCTGGTGGGCCGTGCTGCTCGCGGCGATCGGCGTCGGCTGCCTCCTGTGGGGTGCGCACGCGCTCGTTCTCACCGCCCTGTTCGCCTTCCGTGGGAGGGACACCGCACGCCTCGCCGGCTACTTCCTGTTCCGGCACGGCCGCGCCACCCTCGGCGCCGCCTCGCTGCTCGTCCTGTCGGCCGCCGGGACCGCCGTACTGACCGAGGCCCTGCCCGCCCTGCTGGCGGCCCCGCTGCTGCTGTCCCTGCTGCACAGCAGCCGTCCGGTGATCGCCGAGACCCAGGAGGACTTCACCGCATGAGCCCGTCGAGCTCCAAGATCCCCTACGGCGGCGACTACGACCCGGAGCAGTGGTCCACGAGGGCTTGGAGACCGCGACCGGGGTCTCAGCCGACGGCACGCGCCTGCTGTTCATCCTCAACCACGCCGACGCACCAGCCCGGTTGAAGGCTCACACCACCGCGATCGACCTGCTCACCGGAAACAGACGGAGGCGGACGCCCCACTCGCTCTCGACCGCAGGGGCGTCGCCGTCCTGCGCCCGTCAGTAGATGGTCCGCCCCCGCTCGTCCGGCACCCCGGACTTCCGGAAGAAGTAGCTGTTGACCTGATCGCGCCACTCGCGGGCACTGCGGAGCTGCTCCTCGAACCGCTCCGTCACCCGCGCGTGCCGCGCCGGGTCCACGAGGCCCGCCAGCGAGGCCCACACCTCCCGTGCCGCCTCCACCTCCGCCACGCCCTCGAAGTGGGTGTCGTAGATGTGCTGGATCACCGTCTTGCCGCTGTGCAGCGTGTGGTCGTACGACACGTGGTGGAAGAACAGCAGCAGCTCGTCCGGGCAGGTCTCCACGGACTCGTACACCTCGGCCCAGGGCTTCGCGTACTGCCCGGCGTACCCGGTCCCGCTCGCCACGCTCCGGTCGACACCGAGGCCGTCGCGGTCGGCGAAGTGGTAGGTGCCCCACGGGCTGTACTCGTATCCGTCGACGCTCGGCCCGTAGTGGTGCCCCGGCTGGACCATGAAACCGACTCCGAGCGGCGCGGTGTACTTCTCGTACGTCCGCCATGATCCGGTCAACACCGCGCGCACCCCCGCCGCCGGCCCGCTCCCGAAGGTGAGCCCGATCCATTCGTCGAGGACGCGATGCGGATCGGCCCCCGGCTCCCAGGCCAGCCGCCCGAACGTGTACAGGTTCGCCTGGGCCAGCGGATGCCCGGTCCAGAACACATCGTCCCCGACGTTGGACACGGCGACGAGCCCACCGCGCGCCACCTCACCGACCATGGCATCCCCGTCCATCCCGAAGCGCAGCACCTCGCTCCACATCGGCCCGAGCCAGCACGCGTGCCGCTGCTGCCCGGTGTACTCCTGCGTCGCCTGGAACTCCACCGCCAGCCGCGTGCCGGGCATCGCCCCGATGAGGGGTGAGACCGGCTCCCGGACCTGGAAGTCCATCGGCCCGTGCTTGACCTGGAGGACGGCGTTGTCGGCGAACTCCCCGTCCAGCGGCACGAAATGGTCGTACGCGGCCCGCGCCCGGTCGGTCGAGCGGTCCCGCCAGTCCTGGCGGTGGTCGTAGACGAAGGCCCGCCAGTGGACCGTACCGCCGTGCGGTTCCAGAGCGGCGGCCAGCATGTTGGCGCCGTCGGCGTGGGTGCGCCTGTACGCGAACGGGCCCGGCTGTCCCTCGGAGTCGGCCTTCACCACGAACCCGCCGAAGTCGGGGATCGCCGCGTACACCCGCGCGGTCGCCTCGGCCCACCACGCCGAGACGTCCGGGTCGAGCGGATCGGCCGTCGGCAGACCGCCCAGCACCATCGGCGCGGCAAAGGTCACCGAGAGATGGACGCGCATCCCGTACGGCCGCAACGCACCCGCGATGTCGGCGACTTCACCGATCCGGTCGGTCAGCAGCCGTGCCTCGGTCGCGTGCACGTTGACGTTGTTGACGGCCACGGCGTTGATCCCGCAGGCCGCGAGCAGCCTGCCGTACTGCCGCACCCGGCCCAGGTCCCCGCGCGTCCGTCCGTCTTCCCAGAACAGCGACCCGCCGGCGTACCCGCGCTCCACCTGGCCCATGACCGGGTGCACAGCCACGTTGTCCCAGTGGTCGAGCATGCGCAGTGCCAACTGCGGTTGCTGCTGCTCCTGTTGGAGCTGCCCCTGGAACGCCGCCTCCCCGAGCCGCACGACGTGGAAGAACCCGTACAGCAACCCGCGGGCGCCGGACGCCGTGACGGTCGTACAGCCGTCACGGCGTCCGTACACGAACCCCTCGGAGCCGTCGTCACCGTCCAGCTCCAACACCAGGTCGCAGGACTCGAGTTCGCGCGAGACGCTTCCGCCGAACCGTTCACAGGCCGCCGCCACCTCCCCGTGGACCGTGTCCACCAGTGGACCCGAGCCGCGGATCAGGGTCCGCCGGGTGCCGATCGGCCGGAACGCCTCGTCCGGCAGCCAGGCCGGATCGACACCCTGCATGAGACCCCCAACGCTCCCGCTCAGGCGAGCAGTTCGACTTCCGAGACCACCGCCTCGCCGTCGAGCACGAGCCGGTACTTCCCGTACGTACCCGGAGACCTCACGGAGAACGCCCGTGTCTGCCGGTCCCATGCGAAGGACTCACCGGAGCGCCGGTCGAGGGTCTTCCACGTGGTCCCGTCGTCCGAGCCCTGGAACGTCCAGCCGCCCGGCGCCTTCGTGCGGTCCCCGGAGGACGTCACCGTGTACTGCCGGGCCCTGACCGATCCGGACACCGGCAGATCCACCGAGGTCACGGTCGCGTTCGTCGCGGAGGTGTTGTCGAACAGCGCCCCGTCACCGGCGAGCACGTCCGCACGCGGCGTCGGCACCTCGTCGGCCCGGGTGATGGACACCGGGGCCGCGTTCTTGCCCGTGCCCCACTTGGACGGCCGTGGGCCCATGTCGAAGTCCAGGACGGCCCCTTTGGACAGAACCGAGTGGGGGAGCGAAGTCGACGTCCAGGGCTTGCCGTTGACCTTCAGGCCCTGCACGTACACGTTCTGCGCACTGTTCTTCGGCGCCCTGACCACCAGGTCCCGGCCGTTCTCCAGATGGACGGTGGCCTTGGTGAACAGCGGTGAGCCGACGGCGTATTCGCCGCTGCCCATCACCAGCGGGTAGAAGCCCAGCGCCGAGAACAGGTACCAGGCCGACTGCTCGCCGTTGTCCTCGTCACCGTGGTAGCCCTGCCCGATCTCGCTGCCGACGTACAGCCGCGACAGCACCTCGCGGACGGTCTTCTGCGTCTTCCACGGCTGACCGGCCGCGTCGTACATGTAGGTGACGTGGTGGGCGACCTGGTTGGAGTGCCCGTACATGCCCATGCGGACGTCCCGCGCCTCCGTCATCTCGTGGATGACCCCGCCGTAGGAGCCGACGAAGTCCGGCGCGGCCGTCTCGGGCGTCGCGAAGTACTCGTCCAGCTTCTCGGCGAGCCCGGAGCGGCCGCCGTACAGGTTGGCGAGGCCCCGGCTGTCCTGCGGGGCGGTGAAGGCGTAACCCCAGCCGTTGGTCTCGGTGTAGTCGTAGCCCCACACACGCGGGTCGTAACTCGACGAGGGGACACGCCAGTTGCCCGCCGCGTCCCGGCCCTGGAAGAAGCCCGCCTTCGAGTCGAAGAGGTTCACGTAGTCACGGGCCCGGTTGAGGAAGTACTCCGACTCCTCCTTGTAGCGCTTCTCGCCGGTCTTCGCGTACAGCGCCCGTCCCATGCGGGCGATGCCGTAGTCGTTGAGGTAGCCCTCCAGCGCCCAGGACAGGCCCTCGTGGGTGTCGGTACTGGTGTAGCCGAGGAAGGGCGCGGTATCCATGCCCTTGCGGCCCACACCGGAGGACGGGGGCGCGACCGTGGCGTTCTTCAGGGCCGCGTCGTACGCCGACTTCGCGTCGAAGTCGACCCCCTTGACGTACGCGTCCGCGAAGGCGACGTCCGAGGAGGTGCCGGTCATCAGGTCCGCGTAGCCGGGGGAGGACCAGCGCGAGGTCCAGCCGCCGTCCTTGTACTGCTGGACGAACCCGTCGACCATCTCACCCGCCTGAGAGGGCGTCAGCAGCGAGTACGCCGGCCAGGTGGTCCGATAGGTGTCCCAGAAGCCGTTGTTGACGTACACCTTGCCGTCCACGATCTTCGCCCCGGTGTGCGTCGGGGTGTCGGGAGAGGGCATCGGGGAGAACGGCGAGGCGTACTGGTACTGCGAACCCACCTTCTCGAAGCCGGAGTTGGGGTACAGGTACAGCCGGTACAGGCTGGAGTACAGCGTGGTCAGCTGGTCCTGTGTGGCGCCCTCCACCTCGACCTTGCCGAGCAGCCGGTCCCAGGACCGCCGGGCAGCGCCCTTCACGTCGTCGAAGGACGTGCCGTCCGGGATCTCCTGCCGCAGGTTGTCCTTGGCCTGGTCGATGCTGATGAGGGAGGTGGCGATGCGCAGGGTGACGGTCCGGTCGGCGCCGGCGTCGAAGCGCAGATATCCCTTGACCCCGCTCGACGAGCCGTTCTTCACCGCCCGGTCGAACACGCCGTACACGAAGAGCCGGGTGGCTCCCGTCGACAGCCCGGACTTCACGTCCGAGTAGCCCGTGAAGGTCCCGCTCGCCTGGTCGAGCGTCAGCCCCGCCTGGTCCGTCACGTTGTCGAAGAGGACGCTCGCGTCGTCGCCCGGGTAGGTGAAGCGCAGGGCCGCCGCGTGGTCGGTGGGCGCCATCTCCGCCTTCAGCCCGTTCTCGAACCGCACCCCGTAGTAGTACGGGCGCGCGGTCTCGTTCTCGTGCCGGAACGCCAGCTCCCGCGCCTCCCGGCCGGTCTCCGGGGTCCCGGAGGCGGCCGACGGCATCACCTGGAAGGTCTGCCGGTCGCCCATCCACGGACTCGGCTCGTGGCTCGCGCTGAACGCCTGGATCGTCGGCAGGTTGTCCGCGTTGTTGGCCCGCGCGTAGTCGTACAGCCAGCTCAGCGAGGACGCGTTGGTCACCGGCGTCCAGAAGTTGAAGCCGTGCGGCACGGCCGTCGCCGGGAAGTCGTTGCCGCGCGAGAAGCCACCGCTGGAGTGGGTGCCGCGGGTGGTGAGCGCGTAGTCGGACAGATGCGCCTTGGGAGCCTCGGGCGCGGCCCGCTCCAGTGTCACGTCGTCCAGCCAGCCCCGGAACTTCGCCGGCCCGCCCGGGGAGTCGTACGCGACCAGGATCCGGTCGACGGTCTTCCCGGCCGCGACCGAACCGATCCGCGCGGCCACGTTGTTCCACTGGTTGACGTAGAGCGCCTTCGAGGCGCCCTGCCCCTGCGGCGACAGCGTGAATCCGTGCTGGTCACGGGCCCCGAGGTCGCTCAGGAAGGTGCCGTCGGTGAACGCCAGGTCCACGGCGACGTTCGTCGCGTCGTAGTCCCGGTCGCCGTCCGCCATCGCCGGGAAGATCCGGTAGGACAGCCGGGTCAGCGCGTCGACCTTCACGTCCACGTCGAAGACCTTGTTGTACGAGTACGCCCGCCCGTCCGCGGTGTGCCGTCCGGCGTAACGCAGGGCCCTCTTTCCGGTGAATCCGGCGCCCGCCTTCGCGGTGGGCGATCCGCTCGGGCCGCGGTCGACCAGCGAGAGCATCTCCGGCGGCACCGGCCCCTCGCCGCCGCCCGTCGACAGCTGCACATCGGCCAACTGGAGGATGCCCGGGGCGCCGTTGTTCTTGGTGATCTCGAGCCGGAAGTGCTGGTATTCGGCCGGATCCGCGATGTCGTATGACTTTGTCCGGAACCGTTCGTCGAACGATTCACCGGAGCGGGTGTCGAGGGTCTTCCAGTCCTTGCCGTCCGTCGAGCCCTTCAGCGTCCAGTCGCGGGGATCGCGCTCGGCGACGTCATTGGCCGAGGTCAGCGCATAGGTGACCACCTTGAGCGGCTTGGCCAGGTCGAACTCTGCCCAGCCGGTGGACTCGAAGGCCAGCCACTTGGTACCGGGCTCGCCGTCGACGAGGTTCTCCTTCACCTCGCCGCCGCCGGTGTTCTCGGCGCTCGCCCGGACGTCCGTGACCTGGTCGGTGACATTGCCCGGGATGCCGGTGCGGTAGCCGCCGTCGACGCCGGAGGCCCTGTCGCCGTCGACGCTGCTGGTCCAGTCGGGGGCCGGATCTCCCGCCTCGAAGGAGGAGGCGAACCCCCGGTCGGCCGGGGCGGGCACCTCCGGCAAGGCGACCGCCGCGCCCTGGGAGCCCACCGTCACGCAGAAGGCGGCCGTGATCACGACCGCCGTACTCCGTCTGAGCCGAGTTCTGTACCGATCCATCGGCGAGTACCCTCCCTGCACAAGGACGGACAACGTTGTCACACAATCCGTGCAAGGATCAGTAGTGGCCCAAGTGGTCAGTGATGTCAAGAGTGTTGACTGTGGCATTCGGGGCTTATGTCGAGGATTTTTCCGGCAAGCTTCGCGCAGGCCGCCCATATTTCCGCGAGGTCTCAACTCGAACACACCCATGGCCAACATTGCATTCGATCTTGCTACGCCGACCGGAAGTGGACTATACCTGTCGGCGATTCACCCCTCGTGAACGAACCTCTTGCACGAAGCTCCTGCACGAACCTGCTTGACCTGACCGCGGTGCCGGGGAGGATCCGGTTCACCGCCTGAGTCCTGGAGAAGGCGAGGACTTGAGCATGGGATCCACTTCCGCCGAGAACAGCAACAACGGCAGCGCGGGTGTAGGCCGCCGCGATCTGATCAAGCGGTCGGCCGCACTAGGTCTGATCTCCGTCCCCACGATGAGTTTCCTCTCCGCGTGCGCCAGCAGCGGCGGCGACGACAGCGGCGACAAGGCCAAGGCGGGCAAGAAGACCGCGAAGAACCCCCTGGCCGTCAACGACACCGCGCAGATGGAGTTCGTCCTGTTCGACGGCGGGTTCGGCAAGGAGTACGCCGAGGACGCCGTGAAGATCTACGAGAAGAACTTCCCCAAGGCCACGGTGAAGTTCTCGGCCACCCAGAAGATCCAGTCCACCCTCCAGCCCCGCTTCAACCAGGGCACCCCGCCGGACCTCATCGACAACTCCGGCGCCGAGCAGATGGACATGGGCGTCCTGGTCGGCAAGAACCAGCTCGCCGACCTCACCCCGCTCCTGGACGCGCCGTCCTACGACGACCCGAACAAGAAGGTCCGCGACACGCTGCGCCCCGGCATCGTCGAGATGGGCCAGTTCGACGGCGACCCGGTGTGGATCATGTACTACGCGTACACGGTCTACGGCGTCTGGTATTCCCAGAAGGCCCTCGACTCGCTCGACGAGCAGTACCCGGAGACCTGGGACCAGATGCTCGCGGTGTGCGCGAAGGCCAAGAAGCAGGGCATCGCGGGGTGGACGTACGCGGGCAAGTACCCGTACTACATCCCCTTCTCGCTCTACCCGATGATCGGCAAGGTCGGCGGCCGCGAGGTCCTCGACGCGATCGACAACCTGGAGCCGAACGCCTGGAAGAACCCGGCGGTCAAGGCGTGTTTCGACGCCTACTACGAGCTCTACAAGAAGGGTTACATCCTCAAGGGCACCCCGGGACTCGACCACATCCAGTCGCAGACCGCCTGGGCCCAGGGCAAGGCGCTGTTCATCCCGAACGGCTCCTGGGTGGAGAACGAGTCGGCGAACGTCATCCCCAAGGACTTCGACCTCGCGGTCTCGGCGCCCACCGGCATCGACTCCTCGGACAAGATGCCCTTCGGCACCATCTGGGCCTCCGGCGGCGAGCCCTTCATCGTCCCGGCCAAGGCGAAGAACACCGCGGGCGGCATGGAGCAGCTGCGCATCATGCTCAGCGAGGCGTCCTCGAAGAACTTCACCGCCAAGGTCAAGTCGCTGACCGCCTACAACGGCGGCACCGAGGGCATCAGCCTCACCCCGGGCCTCAAGTCCGGTGTGGCCGCGCTGAAGAAGGCCGGCGACAACGTGGTGAACCCGCGCATCCAGGACTGGTACGTCCAGCTCCAGAAGGAGCAGATCGGGGTGGCGGGCCTCGGCGAGATGATGGCCGGACGGCTCACCCCGGCGGAGGCCATCAAGAAGATCCAGGGCTACGCCGACGCGGCCGCGAAGGACTCGTCGATCAAGCACTACAAGCACCAGTAACGGCGACGGAGCGGCGATGCAGCACGGCAAGTACCGGTTCATCGTGGGGTTTCTGGCGCTGCCCCTGGGACTGTACGCGCTCTTCGTGGTCTGGCCGTTCATCCAGTCCATCTACTACTCGTTCACGGACTGGACCGGCCTGAGCCCCGAATTCAAGATGGTCGGCCTGGACAACTACCGGAGGATGCTGAACGACCCGATCTTCTGGAAGTCCTTGCAGCACAGCTTGATCTTCGCGCTCGTGCTGCCGCTGGTGACGATCAGCCTGGCGCTGTTCTTCTCCTTCATGATCAATGTCGGCGGCCGGAAGAGAAAAGGGGGCCCGGTCGTCACCGGTGTCCGGGGCTCCTCCTTCTACAAGATCGTGTATTTCTTTCCGCAGGTCCTCTCGATCGCGATCGTCGCCCTGTTGTTCGCGTTCGCGTACAACCCGGACAGCGGTGCCATCAACTCGGTTCTGAGCGGGATCGGGCTCGACAGCGTCCAGCCCCTGTGGCTGGGCGACCCGAGCCTCGCCCTGTGGGCCGTGATGGCGGTCCTGGTGTGGTCCACCGTCGGCTTCTTCGTGGTCCTGTTCAGCGCCGGCATGGCCTCCATTCCGGCGGATCTGTACGAGGCCGCGCTGCTCGACGGGGCGGGACGGGCCAGCACGTTCTTCCGGATCACCCTGCCGCTGCTGTGGGACACCGTGCAGTCCGGGTGGGTCTACATGGGCATCCTGGCCCTCGGCGCCGAGTCGTTCGCGGTCGTACAGATCATGACGACCGGGCCCGGCGGTCCCGACTACTCGACCACCGTCATGGTCCTGTACGTGTACCAGAAGGCGTTCCGTGACGGGCAGGCCGCCTACGCCACCACCATCGGTGTCGCCCTGCTCGTCGTCACGCTGGCGTTCGCCGCCCTGGTGATGCGGCTGGGCCGGCGCGAGCGGCTGGAGTACTGATCAGATGAAGACGACCGAAACCCCCGTACCGGCGGAGTCCGGTGCTCCCGTCGCCAAGGCCGCCCCGGACGACCGGCCGCCCCGGAAGGAGAGGAAGGAGGGCGGTGTCCTCAACGTCTTCTCGCACGGTGTCCTGATCCTCTGGGCGATCATGGTCGTGATGCCGCTGCTGTGGGCGGTGATGACGTCCTTCAAGGACGACAGCTCCATCTTCAACTCGCCCTGGGCGCTGCCGGACAAGCTGCACTTCGACAACTGGTCGCGGGCCTGGACCGACGCCAACATGAGCGACTACTTCCTCAACACCATTCTGGTGGTGGCGGGTTCACTCATCGGCACGCTGGTCCTCGGCTCGATGGCGGCGTACGTACTGGCCCGGTTCGACTTCCCGGGCAACCGTTTCATCTACTTCCTGTTCATCGGCGGCATGAGCTTCCCGATCATGCTGGCGCTGGTCCCGCTGTTCTACGTCGTGAACAACATGGGCCTGCTGAACACCATCCACGGGCTGATCCTGGTCTACATCGCCTACTCGCTGCCGTTCACGGTCTTCTTCCTGACCGCGTTCTTCCGCACGCTGCCGACCTCGGTGGCGGAGGCGGCCTTCGTGGACGGGGCCTCGCACTCCAGGACGTTCTTCCAGATCATGCTGCCGATGGCCAAGCCGGGCCTGATCAGCGTGGGGATCTTCAACTTCCTGGGCCAGTGGAACCAGTACATGCTGCCCACGGTGCTCAACACCGACCCGGACAAGCGGGTGCTGACCCAGGGACTGGTGCAACTCGCGGCCAGCCAGGGCTACAAGGGCGACTGGTCGGGCCTGTTCGCGGGCCTGGTCATGGCAATGCTCCCGGTCCTCGCGGCCTACATCATCTTCCAGCGACAGGTGGTGGCCGGGCTGACGGCGGGCGCCCTGAAGTAGTCCACGGGCCGCCCGCACGGGCGTCACCCTTTCAAGATCCGGATCTTGAAAGGGCGGCGCCCCTCCGGCATGGGCAAGAACGCGGATAGTGTTCAACCTCTTGACGGGAGGCGACCCTAACGGCTCAGCTTAGAGTTCACTAGTTGGACATAGACGGGGCCCCATCGCTGCGGTCCCGCGCGCAGGAGGTCGTCGTGGAGACTCCGGGGTCGCAGTCGTCGCTGCACCGAGCCAACCTGGAGCGGGTCGTGCGGGCCGTCCGGCTGGCCGGGTCGCTCACGCAGGCGGAGATCGCCCGGACCACGGGACTGTCCGCCGCGACCGTCTCCAACATCGTCCGTGAGCTCAAGGACGGTGGAACCGTCGAGGTCACGCCCACCTCGGCGGGTGGTCGGCGGGCCCGCGCGGTCTCCCTGAGCGGAGACGCCGGCATCGTCATAGGGGTGGATTTCGGGCACACCCATCTGCGCGTCGCGATCGGGAACCTCGCCCATCAGGTGCTCGCCGAGGAGTCCGAGCCGCTGGACGTGGACGCCTCCTCCAGTCAGGGCTTCGACCGGGCGGAACAGCTGGTCAGCCGGCTGATCGAGGCGACCGGCGTGGACCGCTCGAAGATCGCCGGGGTGGGCCTCGGCGTGCCCGGCCCGATCGACCTGGAGTCCGGCTCCCTGGGCTCCTCCGCCATCCTGCCGGGCTGGATCGGCACCAAGCCCGCCGAGGAGCTCGGGGGGCGCCTCGGCGTGCCCGTGCACGTGGACAACGACGCCAACCTGGGCGCCCTGGGCGAGCTGGTCTGGGGAAGCGGCCGGGGGGTGCGCGACCTGGCGTACATCAAGGTCGCGAGCGGTGTGGGCGCCGGACTGGTGATCAGCGGGCAGATCTACCGCGGCCCAGGTGGCACAGCGGGAGAAATCGGGCATATTACTCTTGATGAGTCCGGCCCCGTCTGCCGTTGCGGCAACCGCGGCTGCCTGGAGACCTTCGCGGCCGCGCGCTATGTGCTCCCGCTGCTCCAGTCCAGCCACGGCACCGATCTCACCATGGAAGGCGTTGTTCGACTCGCACGGGACGGAGACCCTGGCTGCCGTCGGGTGATCGCCGACGTCGGCCGACACATCGGCAGTGGAGTCGCCAATCTCTGCAACTTGCTGAACCCGAGCCGAGTCGTCCTGGGCGGTGATCTCGCCGAGGCCGGTGAGCTGGTGCTCGGGCCGATCAGGGAGTCCGTCGGCCGCTATGCGATCCCCAGTGCGGCACGTCAATTGTCCGTGCTTCCAGGGGCACTTGGAGGTCGGGCGGAGGTGCTCGGAGCACTCGCCCTCGCCCTCAGCGAGATGGGTGATTCGACCCTTTTGGACAGCACGCTGCATGCAGCGACACCTGCCTTCACTTAGAGAACGCAGGACGCCGTTGCCATCTCGTTAAGTATTTACTTCTTGACGTCGCACGTGTGGCCGAGTTGACTTCCAGCCACCTCGGCCGCAACGACGCGGCCTCGTCAGGGAGGTTTCTCAAGTGAACACGCTCATGCGTCGTGCCGCCGTGTCCGTAGCGATTTCGGCGCTCGCCGTCTCGGTCGCCGCCTGCGGCAAGGCCGGCGACAGCAACAGCGGCAGTGACAGCAGCAGCTCCGGCTCCGGCAGCAAGTCGATCGGCCTGCTCCTGCCCGACAACGTCACCGCGCGGTACGAGAAGTTCGACAAGCCGTACTTCGTGGCCAAGGTCAAGGAGCTGTGCAGCGACTGCACCGTCTCCTACGCCAACGCCGCGGCCGACCCGGCCAAGCAGGCCCAGCAGATGAGCAGCATGGTCACCAAGGGCGTCAAGGTGATCGTGGTCTCCGCGCAGGACTCCGCCGCCATCAAGTCCTCCATCGCCTCCGCGGTGAGCAAGGGCGTCAAGGTCGTCGCGTACGACCGTCTGGCCCAGGGCCCGGTCTCCGCGTACGTCTCCTTCGACAACGTCAAGGTCGGCGAGCTCCAGGGTCAGGCCCTGCTCGACGCCCTCGGCTCCAAGGCGACGCCCAAGGCGAACGTCGTCATGATCAACGGTGACGACGCCGACCCGAACGCCGCGCAGTTCAAGGAAGGCGCGCACAAGGTCCTCGACGGCAAGGTCAAGATCGCCTACGAGCAGTCCGGCCTGTGGAAGGACACCGTCGCCGCGCAGAAGGTGTCCGCGGCCATCACCCAGCTGGGCGCCAAGAACATCGCGGGCGTCTACGCCGCGAACGACGGCATGGCCGGTGGTATCGCCAACACCCTCAAGGGCGCGGGCATCAGCACCATCCCGCTGACCGGTCAGGACGCCGAGCTCGCGGCCATCCAGCGGATCGTCGCCGGCACGCAGTCCGCCACGGTCTACAAGGCCTACAAGCCGGAGGCCGACACCGCCGCCGAGCTCGCGGTCAACCTGCTGCAGGGCAAGGACATCAAGTCCCTGGCCGACACCACGGTGACCAGCGGCTCCGGTGACAAGGTCCAGGCGAAGCTGCTGACCCCCGTCTCGGTGACCGTCAAGAACATCAAGGACACGGTCGTCAAGGACGGTCTGTACAAGGTCACCGACATCTGCACCGCGGACTACGCCGCCGCGTGCAAGAAGGCCGGCCTTCAGTAAGAGCCGCTGAGCCCTCGGGGCGAGTCCTTCGACGGACCCGCCCCGACAGGCAGGCACAGAGCCTGTCCGGCGCCCGCACCGCCTTCATACCCCGCTGCGGGGCGGGCGCCGGACGGAAGCATGGCGGACGCAGCCGTTGCCAAGAAGCATCGGCCGCGCGCATGTTCGACTAGTAAATGCGTACCAACGGCACAACTCGTCAGTCGAGTGCTACGAGCCGAGTGCCGTGCGTACGACCCCTCCGCGCCTTACCCCAAGCGCGGCATCCCCGCCGGTCAGGCGGCGAAGGAGATGGTTAACGTGTCCGCTACGCCCGTGCTGGCGTTGCGCGGAGTTTCCAAGCGATTCGGTGCGGTGCAGGCCCTCACCGATGTCGAACTGGAGGTCCACGCCGGTGAAGTGGTCGCCCTCGTCGGCGACAACGGCGCCGGAAAGTCCACGCTGGTCAAGACGATCGCCGGTGTCCACCCCATCGATGAGGGCATCATCGAGTGGGACGGCAGCCCGGTCAGCATCAACAGGCCGCACGACGCCCAGGGACTCGGCGTCGCGACGGTCTACCAGGACCTCGCCCTGTGCGACAACCTCGATGTGGTCGGCAACCTCTACCTCGGACGCGAGCTGCTGCGCCGCGGCGTCATCGACGAGGTCACGATGGAGCAGAAGGCCCGCGAGCTGCTGAGCACGCTCTCCATCCGCATCCCGAGTGTGCGCATCCCGATCGCGAGCCTGTCCGGCGGTCAGCGCCAGGTCGTCGCCATCGCGCGCGCCCTGATCGGCGACCCCAAGGTCGTGATCCTGGACGAGCCCACCGCCGCCCTCGGCGTCGAGCAGACCGCTCAGGTCCTCGACCTCGTCGAGCGGCTGCGCGAGCGCAACCTCGGCGTCATCCTCATCAGCCACAACATGGCCGACGTGAAGGCAGTCGCCGACACCGTCGCCGTGCTACGGCTGGGCAGGAACAACGGTTCCTTCTCGGTGAAGGACACCAGTCAGGAAGAGATCATCTCCGCGATCACGGGTGCCACGGACAACGCCGTGACCCGTCGCGCGGGGCGTCGCAGCACGGAGGCCGCGAAGTGAGCGACACATCCAAGGTTTCCAAGGCGGACGCCGCGACGGAGCACCAGACCACGGTTGCCCCCGCCGACGATCCCACCGCCGCGCCGGTCTCGGTGGTCGACCCCCGGCTGCTGGTCCGCGAAGAGGGCCTCAAGGGCTACTGGACCGAGTTCACCCGCAAGGTCAAGGGCGGTGAGCTGGGCTCCCTGCCGGTCGTGATCGGCCTGATCGTCATCTGGGCGATCTTCCAGTTCAAGAACGACCGCTTCCTGAGCGCCGACAACCTCTCCAACATCAGCTACTACATGTCGGCCACCGGCATGATCGCCATCGGCCTGGTGTTCGTGCTGCTGCTCGGCGAGATCGACCTGTCGGTCGGCTCCGTCAGCGGCCTGGCCTCCACCCTGTTCGCCGTGTGGGTGGTGCAGCACGGCATGAACGCCTGGCTCGCGCTGCTCCTGGCGGTTCTCGTCGGCATCGCCATCGGCGCACTGCACGGCTGGTTCTTCGCCAAGATCGGGGTGCCGGCATTCGTCGTCACCCTGGCCGGCCTCCTGGGCTGGAACGGTCTGATGCTGTGGCTGCTGGGCTCCAGCGGCACCATCAACATCCCGTCCGACTCGGGTCCGGTCCACCTGCTCGGCCAGAACTCCTTCTTCATGGACCAGGCCATCATCGGCGGGTACCTGCTGGCCGGCCTCGCCGTCGTGCTGACCCTCGTCGGCAACTTCGGCGAGCAGCGGCGCCGCAAGGCCGCGGGTGTGCCCTTCCGGCCGACCGGCGAGATCCTGCTGCGCGTCGGCGCGCTCGCCGTCGCGTCCTTCGTGGCCGCGGCCGTGCTCAACAACGCGAACGGTGTCTCCAACTCGCTGGTGATCTTCCTGGCGGCACTGGTGATCGTGGACTTCGTGCTGCGGCGTACGACGTACGGCCGCAAGGTCTTCGCGGTCGGCGGCGGCATCGAGGCGGCCCGTCGTGCCGGTATCAACGTGCCGATGGTCCGTATCACCGTGTTCGCCATCTCCGGCGGGTTCGCCGCGATCGGCGGTATGTTCTTCGCCGGCCAGACCGCGAGCGCCACGCTGTCCGCCGGTGGCGGCAACACCCTGATGCTCGCCATCGCGGCGGCCGTCATCGGCGGTACGAGCCTGTTCGGCGGCCGCGGTTCGGTGTGGTCCGCCCTCCTGGGCATGCTGGTCATCCAGTCCATCACGACCGGTCTGGACCTGCTGAACATGAACGCCTCGATCCAGTACATGATCACCGGCGGTGTTCTGCTGGGCGCGGTCGTCATCGACTCGGTGTCGCGCAGGTCTCAGAAGGCGGCGGGTCGCGGATAGCGCCTGGTCGCACCCTGCAGGTCGATCCTCTTGCCCGGCACCCACCAGGTGCCGGGCAAGATTGTTCTCGCAGAACATTAGACTCGACCCGCCCGGCAAAGCTCGATCAGCTCTAACGCAAGGAGGCACGGGTGCCGCTGCTGACCCGTATCAGGGGACCGCGTGATCTGGACCGGCTCAGCCTCGAGGAGCTGGACCAGCTGGCCGAGGAGATCAGAAGTTTCCTCGTCGGCGCGGTCTCCAAGACCGGCGGCCACCTCGGCCCCAACCTCGGTGTGGTCGAGCTGACCATCGCCCTGCACCGGGTGTTCGAATCGCCCAGGGACCGGGTCCTCTTCGACACCGGCCACCAGTCGTATGTGCACAAGCTGCTCACCGGGCGCCACGACTTCTCGAAGCTGCGCTCCAAGGGCGGGCTGTCCGGCTATCCCTCGCGCGCCGAGTCCGAGCACGACGTCATCGAGAACAGCCACGCCTCGACCGTCCTCGGCTGGGCCGACGGCCTCGCGAAAGCCAACCAGGTGCTCAAACGGGACGACCACGTCGTCGCCGTCATCGGTGACGGAGCCCTGACCGGCGGTATGGCCTGGGAGGCGCTCAACAACATCGCCGACGCCAAGGACCGTCCGCTCGTCATCGTCGTCAACGACAACGAGCGCTCCTACGCGCCGACCATCGGCGGCCTCGCCAACCACCTCGCGACCCTGCGCACCACCGACGGCTACGAGCGCTTCCTGGCCCGCGGCAAGGACCTCCTGGAGCGCACCCCGGTCGTCGGCCGGCCGCTCTACGAGACCCTGCACGGCGCCAAGAAGGGCCTCAAGGACTTCATCGCGCCCCAGGGCATGTTCGAGGACCTCGGCCTGAAGTACGTCGGCCCCATCGACGGCCACGACATCGAGGCGCTGGAGTCGGCGCTGGCCCGCGCCAAGCGGTTCGGCGGCCCGGTCATCGTGCACTGCCTCACCGAGAAGGGCCGCGGCTACAAGCCCGCCGAGCAGGACGAGGCCGACCGCTTCCACGGCATCGGCCCCATCCACCCCGACACCGGCCTGCCCGTCAAGACCTCCGCCGCCAGCTGGACCTCCGTCTTCGGCGACGAGATGGTCAAGCTGGGCCGGGAGCGCGAGGACATCGTCGCCATCACCGCGGCGATGCTCCAGCCGGTCGGTCTGAAGAAGTTCGCGGACACCTTCCCCGACCGCATCTACGACGTCGGCATCGCCGAGCAGCACGCGGCCGTGTCCGCGGCGGGCCTCGCGACCGGCGGGCTGCACCCGGTGTTCGCCGTCTACGCCACCTTCCTCAACCGCGCCTTCGACCAGGTCCTCATGGACGTCGCCCTGCACAAGTGCGGTGTGACCTTCGTGCTCGACCGGGCCGGCGTCACCGGCGACGACGGCGCCTCGCACAACGGCATGTGGGACATGTCGATGCTCCAGGTCGTGCCGACGCTCCGGCTCGCCGCCCCGCGCGACGCCGAGCAGCTGCGCGCCCAGCTGCGCGAGGCCGTCCAGGTCGACGACGCGCCGACCGTGCTGCGCTACTCCAAGGGCGTCGTCGGCCCCGCCGTACCCGCCGTGGGCACCGTCGGCGCCATGGACGTCCTGCGTGAGCCGGGGTCGGACCGGCCCGACGTGCTCCTCGTCTCCGTCGGCGCCCTCGCCCCGATGTGCCTGGAGATCGCAGGACTGCTGGACAAGCAGGGCATCTCCACCACCGTCGTCGACCCGCGCTGGGTCAAGCCCGTCGACGAGGCCATGGCCCCGCTCGCCGAGCGGCACCGCGTGGTCGTCACCGTCGAGGACAACTCCCGCGTCGGCGGCGTCGGCTCGGCGATCGCCCAGGCCCTGCGCGACGCGGGCGTCGACGTCCCGCTGCGCGACTTCGGCATCCCGCCGCGCTTCCTCGACCACGCCTCCCGCGCCGAGATCATGGCGGAGATCGGGCTGACCGCGCCCGACATCGCCCGCCAGGTCACGGGTCTCGTCTCGAAGCTGGACGGCCGCTACGACAGCGCCCCGGCCGAGGCGGAGCCCGCCCGCGACTAGCGCCCGCACCCCTCGCCCGTACGGGCCGGTGACACCACTCCTGGCAGTGGTGTCACCGGCCCGTTCGCGTGAATCCGCCCGCGCCGGGGCATACGACCTACGCCCCCTCTCGATCATGTCGGGGACGACACAGCGTGGGAGGTACCCGTGAGCAGCACCCTCTTCCGGACGAAGAAGGTCGAGCAGTCCATCCTCGACACCGAGGAGCCAGAGCACGCGCTCAAGAAGTCGTTGTCCGCGCTGGATCTGACCGTCTTCGGCGTCGGTGTCATCATCGGCACCGGCATCTTCGTCCTGACCGGCACCGTCGCCAAGAACAACGCCGGCCCGGCGGTCGCCCTGGCCTTCGTCGTGGCCGGCGTCGTCTGCGCGCTCGCCGCGCTCTGCTACGCCGAGTTCGCCTCCACCGTCCCGGTGGCCGGGTCGGCGTACACCTTCGCTTACGCCTCCCTCGGCGAACTGCCCGCCTGGATCATCGGCTGGGACCTGGTCCTGGAGTTCGCGCTGGGCACGGCGGTGGTGTCCGTCGGCTGGTCCGGCTACATCGCCTCGCTGCTGGACAACGCGGGCTGGCATCTGCCGGCGGCGCTCGGCAGCCGCGACGGGGCCCACGGCTTCGGCTTCGACATCCTCGCCGCCGCGCTCGTCCTGGTGCTCACCGGCATCCTCGTCCTCGGCACCAAGCTCTCCGCACGCGTGACCTCGGTCGTCGTCGCCGTCAAGGTGGCGGTCGTGCTGACCGTGATCATCGCCGGCGCCTTCTTCGTCAAGGGCGACAACTACCGCCCGTTCGTCCCCAAGGCGCAGGACGTGCCGGCCGGTGACAGCCTCAAGTCACCGCTGATCCAGCTGATGTTCGGCTGGGCGCCCTCCAACTTCGGCGTGATGGGCATCTTCACCGCCGCCTCCGTCGTCTTCTTCGCCTTCATCGGATTCGACGTCGTCGCCACGGCCGCCGAGGAGACCAGGAACCCGCAGCGCGACATGCCCCGCGGAATCCTCGGCTCCCTCGTCATCTGCACGACGCTCTACGTGGCCGTGTCGATCGTCGTGACGGGCATGCAGAAGTACACCGACCTGTCCATCACGGCCCCGCTCGCGGACGCCTTCAAGGCCACCGGCCACCCCTGGTTCGCGGGCTTCATCAGCTTCGGCGCCGCGGTCGGCCTCACCACGGTCTGCATGATCCTCCTCCTCGGCCAGACCCGGGTCTTCTTCGCGATGAGCCGCGACGGACTGCTGCCCACGTTCTTCTCACACGTCCACCCCAGGTTCCGGACCCCGCACCGTCCGACCATCCTGCTCGGCGTGATCATCGCGATCGTCGCCGGCTTCACGCCCCTGAGCGAACTCGCCGAACTGGTCAACATCGGTACCCTGTTCGCCTTCGTCGTCGTCGCCATCGGCGTGATCATCCTCCGCAAGTCCCGCCCGGACCTGCCCCGCGCCTTCCGCACCCCCTGGGTGCCGTTCATCCCGATCCTGTCGGTGGCGGCCTCCCTCTGGCTGATGCTCAACCTCCCGGCCGAGACCTGGCTGCGGTTCGCGATCTGGATGGTTATCGGTTTCGCCGTGTACTTCCTCTACGGCCGCACCCACAGCCGCCTCGGCCGCCGCACGGCGACGACGGCCGACAGCACGGAGTAACACGTACGTTCCGCCTGTCCGGCCCTGTATGTCCTGCTCAGCCAGGAAATGCGGGGCCGGCCGTATGGGCCGGAACGGGTGTCGGGGCGACGGCAGGGGCGCGTTGTCGGCTGTGGGCCGGTGGGGGCTGGTCGCGCAGTTCCCCGCGCCCCGAGCGGGTGCAGTCAACGCATGCCCAGCTGTACCCCGAACCCGCAGGACGCGCATCTCACGGCCGGACCGTCCGCGGCCCCGCCACCTCCGCCCCCAACTCCGCGACCCTGCGGCGAAGTTCCCGATCCGCCGTCACCACCAGCACCGGCCGATCGCCCCCCACGCCCGCCACCAGCTCCACCATGTGGTCGTCGCCGCTGCCGGGAGCCGACTCCACCCGGACCCCCGGCACCGACTCCACCCCCCGAGCCGCTCCCTCCACCACCAGCACGATCTCCACCGCCCCGTCCCGCCCCGGTACCCCGTCCACCGCCAGCCGGTCCCGCAAACGCTCCGCCGCCCCGCGCCGGTCCCGCCACCACCCGTCCGGCACCGACCCGACGACATTCGCGGCATCCACGACGACCAGCAGCACGTCACTCATGCCCTCAGCGTCCCATGACCGGCCCGCCCGAAGACGGCGCCAACAGCCCGATTACAGTGGAGCCGTGTCAATGGTCCGTACAGTGAACGGCGACTGGCTCATCCGCGGCCGCGACGGCCGACTCGGCGTCTACGCCACCCGCGACGAAGCCGTGCGGTGCAGGGCGGAGCGCCGCCCCGGCGGCGACACCTGGCTGCCCTGGCGCAAGGTCGGCGGCGACCAGCGCCTGCACCCCGGACTCGCCGTGGGACACGGTGCCGACGGCTACGCACACCTCGCCGCCTGGCGGCCCACCAAGGGCCAGGAGTCGGGCCTGGTCCACTCCACACACTTCCGCGTCCACCTCGCCGCCCTCGACTGGGCGGCGGTCGGCCACCCCGACAAGGCCGGCGCGCGCACCGGCACACCCGCCGTGGCCGTCGACGCGGAGGGACGGGCCCATGTCTTCGTCCGCAATCGCGGCGGCGGTGTGCACGCCCTCATCCAGAAGGAGCGCGGCGGCTGGAACGCCTGGGCCGACCTCGGGGGGACCGGCGTGCACGAGCAACTGGCCGCCGTGGCGGGGGAGTCGGGCCGCGTCGAGCTGTACGGCACCGACCCGGCCGGCATCCTGCGCTGGCTCCAGGGGGAGGCGGGCGCGCCTCCCGTTCCGGCCGACCCGCTGCCGGTGCGCGTCGAGCCGGGCACACTCAACGCGCTGCCCACCTCGAAGGAACACACCACCCTGTTCTTCGCGGACCCCGAGGGCATGCTCTACGCCTGGCGTCCGGGCACCGAGCCCACACCGCTGCTGGCGGCGGCCGGCCCCGGCCCGGCGGCCCTGCTGCGCTGCACCCTCGAGGGCCACGACTGCACCCTGCTCGCCCAGCGTTCGGCCTCCGGCCGGGTCGCCTTCGCCGCCTGTCCGACCGAGCAGGAGTCGGCGGGCCTGTGGTGGACGGAGTCAGGGCCGCAGTTGCCGGCGGGTACGGCCGTGGCCCTCGCCGAGGACGCGGACGGCCGTATCGTCGCCGCCACGGTGACCCCCGACGGGGACCTCCGGATCGCCCGGCAGAAGGACGAGCCGGGCCTGGCCCTGGCGGCCTGGCAGGAGGTCTGACGGCCCGCCGTGTCCGGCTGAACGTCACCTGCCGGACTCCGTACGAGGCACGGTGAACGACTGAGGGCCCCCGCCGAAGCGGAGGCCCTCCTCATTCGTGCCGGGGGGTTACGCCGGAACCGACGCCACGCCCGGAGCCAGGAACTTCTTGCCGTTCACGCGCTCGGAGACACCCTCGCGGTCCAGGTACGGCGTGATGCCGCCCAGGTGGAAGGGCCAGCCGGCGCCCGTGATCAGGCAGAGGTCGATGTCCTGCGCCTCGGCGACGACACCCTCGTCGAGCATGAGCCCGATCTCCTGCGCCACCGCGTCCAGGACGCGCTCGCGGACCTGCTCCTCGGTCAGGACGACATCGCCCTGCTTGAGGAGCGCGGCGACCTCGGGGTCGAGCTCGGGCTTGCCGCTGTCGTAGACGTAGAAGCCGCGCTTGCCCGCCTTGACGACGGCAGCGAGGTTCGGGGAGACCGTGAAGCGGTCCGGGAAGGCCCGGTTGAGGGTCTCCGAGACGTGCAGACCGATCGCGGGACCGACCAGCTCCAGGAGGACGAGCGGGGACATCGGCAGGCCGAGCGGCTCCACCGCCTTCTCCGCCACCTCGACCGGGGTGCCCTCGTCGATGACGTTCTGGATCTCGCCCATGAAGCGGGTGAGGATGCGGTTCACGACGAACGCCGGGGCGTCCTTGACCAGCACCGCGGTCTTCTTCAGCTTCTTGGCGACGGCGAACGCCGTGGCCAGCGAGGCGTCGTCGGTCGCCTCGCCGCGGACGATCTCCAGCAGGGGGAGGATCGCGACCGGGTTGAAGAAGTGGAAGCCGACGACCCGCTCGGGGTTCTTCAGCTTCGACGCCATCTCGGTGACCGACAGCGAGGAGGTGTTGGTGGCGAGGATCGCGTGCGCCGGGGCGACCGCCTCGACCTCCGCGAACACCTGCTGCTTGACGCCGATCTCCTCGAACACGGCCTCGATGATGAAGTCCGCGTCGGAGAAGCCCTCGGCCTTGTCCAGCACACCGGTGACCAGGGCCTTGAGGCGGTTGGCCTTGTCCTGGTTGATACGGCCCTTGCCGAGCAGCTTCTCGATCTCGGCGTGGACGTAGCCCACACCCTTGTCGACGCGCTCCTGGTCGATGTCGGTCAGCACGACCGGCACCTCCAGGCGGCGCAGGAAGAGCAGCGCGAGCTGGGAGGCCATGAGGCCCGCGCCCACGACGCCGACCTTGGTGACCGGGCGGGCCAGGTTCTTGTCCGGAGCACCGGCCGGCCGCTTGCCGCGCTTCTGCACCAGGTTGAACGCGTAGATGCCGGAGCGCAGTTCGCCACCCATGATCAGGTCGGCGAGGGCCTGGTCCTCGGCGTCGTAGCCCTGCTGGAGGTCGCCGTTCTTCGCGGCCTCGATGATGTCCAGGGCGCGGTAGGCGGCCGGAGCGGCCCCGTGCACCTTCGAGTCCGCGATGAAACGGCCCTTGGCGACGGCCTGGTCCCAGGCCTCACCGCGGTCGATCGCCGGGCGCTCGATGACGATCTCGCCCTTGAGGACGGACGCCGTCCACAGCAGGGACTGCTCCAGGAAGTCCGCGCCCTCGAACAGCGCGTCGGCGATGCCCAGTTCGTAGACCTGCGCGCCCTTGAGCTGCTTGTTCTGGTTGAGCGAGTTCTCGATGATCACCGAGACGGCCTTCTCGGCGCCGATCAGGTTCGGCAGCAGGGTGCAGCCGCCCCAGCCGGGGACCAGACCGAGGAAGACCTCGGGGAGCGAGAAGGCGGGCAGGGCCGCGGAGACCGTGCGGTAGGTGCAGTGCAGACCGACCTCGACGCCACCGCCCATCGCGGCACCGTTGTAGTACGCGAAGGTCGGCACCGCGATGCCCGCGAGGCGCTTGAAGACCTCGTGGCCGCCCTTGCCGATGGCGAGCGCGTCCTTGTGCTCCTTGAGGAGCTCGACGCCCTTCAGGTCCGCGCCGACGGCGAAGATGAACGGCTTGCCGGTGATGCCGACACCGACGATCTCGCCGGCCGAGGCCTCCTTCTCGACCTGGTCGATGGCGGTGTTGAGGTTCGCCAGCGAAGCCGGGCCGAAGGTGGTCGGCTTGGTGTGGTCGAAGCCGTTGTCCAGCGTGATGAGGGCGAAACGGCCCGCGTTGAACGGCAGGTCCAGGTGGCGTACGTGCGCCTGGGTGACGACCTCGTCCGGGAACAGCTCGGCCGCACCCTTCAAAAGCTCCGTGGTGCTCACTTGCTGCCTCCGGCGTCCTTGTGGTTCGGGTTCTCCCAGATGACCGTCGCGCCCATGCCGAAGCCGACACACATGGTGGTCAGGCCGTAGCGGACCTCGGGCTGCTCCTCGAACTGACGGGCCAGCTGCGTCATCAGACGCACACCCGAGGAGGCCAGCGGGTGACCGAAGGCGATGGCGCCGCCGTACTGGTTGACGCGTGCGTCGTCGTCCGCGATGCCGTAGTGCTCGAGGAAGGCCAGGACCTGGACGGCGAAGGCCTCGTTGATCTCGAACAGGCCGATGTCGGAGATGGACAGGCCCGCCTGGGCGAGGGCCTTCTCGGTGGCCGGGATCGGGCCGTAGCCCATGACCTCCGGCTCGACACCCGCGAAAGAGTACGCCACCAGGCGCATCTTCACCGGCAGGTCGTTCTCGCGGGCGAAGTCCTCGGAGGCGATGAGGGAGGCGGTGGCGCCGTCGTTCAGACCGGCCGCGTTACCCGCGGTGACCCGGCCGTGCACACGGAACGGCGTCTTCAGCCCGGCGAGGTTCTCCAGGGTGGTGCCGGGACGCATCGGCTCGTCGGCCGTCACCAGGCCCCAGCCGGTCTCGCCGGCCTCCGGGTTGGTGCGGCGCACCGAGATTGGGACCAGGTCGGCCTGGATCTTGCCGTTGGCGTACGCCTTGGCGGCCTTCTCCTGGGAGCGCACGGCGTACTCGTCGGCGCGCTGCTTGGTGATCGTCGGGTAGCGGTCGTGCAGGTTCTCGGCCGTCATGCCCATGAACAGGGCGGAGTCGTCGACCAGCTTCTCGCTCACGAACCGCGGGTTCGGGTCCACGCCCTCGCCCATGGGGTGGCGGCCCATGTGCTCGACACCACCGGCGATGGCGATGTCGTACGCCCCGAAGGCCACGGAACCGGCCACCGTGGTGACGGCGGTCAGCGCGCCGGCACACATGCGGTCGATGGAGTAACCGGGCACGGACTGCGGCAGACCGGCGAGGATACCGGCGGTACGGCCGATGGTGAGCCCCTGGTCACCGATCTGCGTGGTCGCGGCGACGGCGACCTCGTCGATCTTCTTGGGGTCGAGACCCGGGTTGCGGCGCAGCAGCTCCCGGATCGCCTTCACGACGAGGTCGTCGGCACGGGTCTCGTGGTAGATGCCCTTCGGGCCCGCCTTGCCGAACGGGGTGCGGACGCCGTCGACGAAGACGACGTCCCTGACGGTACGAGGCACGATGGCTCTCCTCCAGATGCGGGATCTGCACTGCTGCGATGCGCTGAGCGCGCGCTCAGGACCCATGCTACTTATCAGTAACGTGACTGCACAGTCCTGGGGGAGGGAGCGGCGAAGGTCACACCGCGGGAGGCGCCGTGGAGCCCCTCGGTGTCAGTACCGGAGTGGGCACGGGGTGCGAGCCGGGTCCCTCGCCGGTGATTACTCCGAACAGGGTCCGAGCCGCCTCGGCACCGAATCCGTGCACGTCATGGCTCATCGCGGAGAGCGTGGGATGGGTGAGCCGGCACAGCTGGGAGTCGTCCCAGGCGAGCAGCGAGACATCGCGAGGGACGTGCAGGCCCATCTCCGCGGCGACCGACAGCCCGGCCACCGCCATGATGTCGTTGTCGTAGACGATCGCCGTCGGCCGGTCCGTCGGCGGGGACGTCAGCAGGGACCGGGTGGCCCGCCCTCCGGCCTCTCCCGAGTAGTCGGTGGTCACCTGCCAGGCCCCGGCCAGCCCCAGCCCGCGCGCCGCGTCGTCGAACGCGGCCGTCCGCATCGCCGTATGGCCCAGTGCCGCCGCACCACCCACCCGGGCGATCCGCCGATGCCCCAGGGCCGCCAGATACCGCACGGCCTCCGTCACGGCGGTGGCGTCGTCGGTCCACACGGAGGTGAGGCCGCCGGTGAGGGAGGGATGCCCTACGGCCGCCACCGGCATCCCCAGCCGTTCGGCCGCCGCGACACGCGGATCGTCCGCCCGGAAGTCGACCAGGATCGACCCCCCGACCTGGCGTCCCCGCCACCACGTCTCCTGGAGCCCGACCTCCTCCTCCACGTTCCGCACGAGCCGCAGCAGCAGCGAGCAGTTCCGCTCGATCAGCACGCTCTCCACACCCGACACGAACTCCATGTAGAAGGGTTCGAGCCCCAGCAGCCGGGCCGGCCGGCAGATCGCGAGCCCCACCACGTCCACCCGTGAACCGGCCAGCGTGCGTGCCGTCAGGTTGGGTGCCCAGCCCAGCTCCCGCGCGGCCCGGAAGATCCGGTCCCGGGTCGCCTCCGACAGCCCCGGCTTGTGGTTGAAGGCGAGCGACACGGCCCCCTTGGACACCCCGGCGCGGGCGGCGACGTCCTTGATGGTGACGCGCGAGGCCGGCTGGGCTGTCATCGGCCGGGCTCCAGGCAGTACAGGGCGGACCGGGCGGCATCCGCGTCAGGAGTCTCCCAGCCGCTCACCCCGATGGTCACCCGCTCCCCGGGCAACAACGTCACCAGCCCCCGGTCGGCCCGCGCCGCCGGACCCAGCCGGTCGGCCTGGAGCAGCAGATCCCGTACGAGGGTGTGTGCGGTCACCGTCACGGTCCCCGGCGCCACGGAAACGTCGAACTCGGGCCTGGGGTAGGGGATGTCACGGTCGGGGCAGGGAAAGTGGAGAGCCCGGTACCCCCCACCCGCGTCCGCACCCGAATCCGCCACCAGGAACTCCTTCGCCCCCACCGGCACCACCTCCGTCGGCACCGTCACCTCCGCGACCGCCCGCCGGTCCGCGCGGAACGTCACCTCGGTCTCGCCGATCACCTCGCCGTCCACCGACATCCGTCGTAGCCGCAGCGCCCCCGCCCACGGCTCGCCCGCCTGATTGACGACGGCCAACACCTGCCCCTGGCCCCGCTCCTGAACCGTCAGCAGCCGGTCCGCGTACAGGCGCCGCAGCTCGTGGTAGAGCGGCTTCTCACGTCCGTCCCCGTCGACGGCGGCCCAGGACGTCACCGGCCAGCAGTCGTTGAGCTGCCACACCACCGTCCCCGCACACACCGGCCAGTGCGACCGCCAGTGCTCGATCCCGGCGGCCACGGCCCGCGCCTGGTTGACCTGCATGAGGTAGTGCCAGCGGTCGAAGTCCCCCTCGGGGAACACGAAATGGCGTTCCAGGCCCCGCCGGAGCTTCCCGTTGCCGTCGTCCGCCTTCTGGTGGTGCAGCACACCGGGGGAGTCCGCGGCGAGCTCCTCCCCGGGCAGCGCACGCGCGAGCGTCGCGTACGCGGGCGGTGCCTGCCAGCCGAACTCGGCCACGAACCGCGGGACCTCCTCGCGGTACCCGGCGTAGTCGAGACGGTTCCACACCTCCCAGGAGTGGTGCGTCCCGTGCGCCGGGTCGTTCGGGTGGTGCTCCCACGACCCGGACCAGGGACTGCCCGCCGTGTAGGGCCGTGTGGGGTCCAACTCGGCCACCACCCGCGGCAGTACGCCCAGGTAGTACCCCTCGCCCCAGGAGTCCCCGGCGAGCCGCGCCTCCCAGCCCCAGTCCCGAAAGCCCCACAGGTTCTCGTTGTTGCCGTTCCACAGCACGAGCGAGGGATGCGGCATCAGCCGTACGACGTTCTCCCGGGCCTCCGCCTCCACCTCGCCCCGCAGGGGCTGCTCCTCCGGATAGGCCGCGCACGCGAACGGGAAGTCCTGCCAGACCAGCAGCCCGAGTTCGTCGCAGGTGTCGTAGAAGTCCTCGCTCTCGTAGATCCCCCCGCCCCAGACCCGTACGAGATCGACGCCCGCGCCGGCGGCCTGCCCGAGCCGCTCCCGGTAGCGCTCACGGGTGATCCGGGAGGGGAACACGTCGTCCGGGATCCAGTTCACGCCGCGCGCGAAGAGCCGCTCGCCGTTGACGACCAGACAGAACCCGGTGCCGTGCTCATCGGCCGACCGGTCCAGTTCGACGGTCCGGAACCCGACCCGCCGCCGCCACACGTCCAGTGGGCCGCCCTCGTGCAGCAGCGTCAACTCGACTTCGTAGAGCGCCTGTTCGCCATAACCGCGCGGCCACCACAGCCCCACGTCCGGTACCTCGAGGCGTACGGTCCCCGAGGTCCCGTCGATCGCGGCGCGTACCCGTACCCCGCCCACCGTGGCCTCGACCGTCAGCGGCGCCTCCACCCTGGCCCGCTCCACCTCGACCGCCAACTCCACGACACCGAGGCCGTGTTCGACGGTCACGAGCGGTCGTACCCGGGCGATCCTGGCCGTCGACCACCGCTCAAGGCGCACCGGCCGCCAGATCCCGGCCGTCACCAGCGTGGGTCCCCAGTCCCAGCCGAACGAACAGGCCATCTTGCGGAGGTACTGATAGGGCTCGGCATACGCGGCCGGCCGTTCGCCCAGCTTCCCGCGCACCGCCTCGGCCTCGGCGTAGGCGGACACGAACCGCACGGCGAGCCGCCCGGACATGCCGGTCACGTCGAAGCGGTACGAGCGGTGCATGTTCCTTGTCCGGCCCAGGAGTTGACCGTCCAGCAGGATCTCGGCCGCGGTGTCCAGACCGTCGAAGACGAGGTCGGTCTGCTCATGCCCGTTCGTGGGCGCCAGATCGGTCTCGTAGGTCCACTCCCGCCGCCCCACCCACGCGACCTCGCTCTCGTTGCGCCCGAGAAAGGGGTCCGGGATCACCCCGGCCGCCAGCAGATCGGTGTGCACACAGCCCGGCACGACGGCCGGCAGCGCGCCCCCCTCGTGCCGCAGGAGCCATCCCTCGGTGAGCGGTGTGGCCTGAAGCATGTCCCCACTCCCTAAACCGATCAAGTCCAGTACTGCAGAAGCTTTTTGGAATCGCAGCCATCGTTGGCGAGATAGGGACTTTACCGGTTAAGAAAACGTTGTCAGAGTTCCGAACCAGCCAACCCGCTCGTGCTCGTCCGTCCCGTGAACGGAGCTGATGCACATGAACCGCCGTACAGTCCTGGCCATGGCCGTGGGAGCCGCCCTGCTGATCCCGGGGTGCACCGGCGCCGGGGGATCGTCAAAGGGGGCCGACGCCAAGGCCCCTGACGATCCGTCTAAGGTCTCCGGAACCATCAAGGTCCTCACCGTCCGCACCGACCTCGTGCAGGACGGCACGATGAAGAAGTACGCCGCCGAGTTCAACAGGACCTACCCCAAGGTCAAGGTGGAGTTCGAGGCCCTCACGAACTACGAGGCCGAGGTCAAGATCCGGATGAACACCGAGAACTACGGTGACGTCCTGCTGATCCCCGCGGTCATCAAGAAGGCCGACTACCCGAAGTTCTTCGCCTCGCTGGGCACCGCGGCCGAGCGCAGCAAGAAGTACCGCTTCACCGACTACACCACCGTCGACGGCAAGGTCTACGGACAGAGCCCGATCGGCGTGGCCCCCGGGTTCCTCTACAACAAGCGGATCTGGAAGGAGGCCGGGGTCACCGCATGGCCCACCACCCCGGCCGAGTTCATCAAGGACCTCAAGGCCATCAAGGCCAGGACCGACGCGATCCCGTACTACACCAACTTCGCGGCCGGCTGGACGCTCACCTCGTGGACCTCCGTCAACGGCGCCGTGCACTGCGATCCGCAGGCCACCACCAAGCTCGCCGAGGGCGACCCGTGGGCCAAGGGCGCCGACCTGCGCGTCGGTGACACCCTGCTCCACGACATCGTCAAGGCGGGCCTGATCGAGAAGGACCCCACGACCAGCAACTGGGAGGAGTCCAAGCCCCGCACCGCCAAGGGCGAGATCGCCACGCAGTGGCTCGGCACCTGGGCGATCGTGCAGTTCCAGGACGCCGCCAGGAAGGCCGGGGTGAACCCCGACGACATCGGCTTCATGCCCTTCCCGTCGCAGACGGACGGAAAGTTCTGCGCGACCGTCGCGCCGGACTACAACCAGGCCGTCAACGTCCACTCCAAGTACAAGGAGGCCGCCCGCGCCTGGATCGACTGGTTCACCGACAAGTCCACGTACGGCAAGGACAACCTGGCCATCTCGCCGCTGAAGAACGCCTCCATGCCCGAGGTCCTCAAGCCGTACGAGGAGCAGGGCGTGAAGCTCATCGAGGTGGACGACTCCAAGGGCGCCCAGGTCAAGCAGATCGACAGCGACTCGGAGGTGGGCATCAACGCCCCCGAGTACCGGCAGAACCTCGTCGATCTCGCCCGCGGAGCCCGCAAGGGCAGTCTCGACGGCTTCCTCGCCGATCTGAGCAAGCGCTGGACGGACGCCCAGAAGAACCTGGGGTCCTGATGACGGACACCACACAGAAGGCGGCCGTGGAGGTGATCCCGGCCGCCCCCGTCCCGGAGCCCGCCTCGCGCCGGACCCGGACGTGGCGGCGCCTCACGCCCTGGCTGTTCCTGATCGCCCCGCTCGCCCTGCTGATCACCTTCACCTACGCGCCGATCGTCAACATGCTCGCGTACAGCTTCACCGACTGGGACGGCGTCAGCCCCGTGCTGCACTACACGGGCGCGGAGAACTACCAGGAGGTCTTCACCCGCCCGGATCTCTTCGAGGTCTTCTGGGTCAGCGGCTACTACCTGGCCGCCTCCGCGGTCCAGATCGTCCTGGCGCTCTACTTCGCGACGATCCTGAGCTTCAACGTCCGCTTCCGGAACTTCTTCAAGGGCGTGCTCTTCTTCCCGTACCTGATCAACGGGGTCGCCATCGGGTTCGTGTTCCTCTACTTCTTCCAGGACGGCGGCACCCTCGACTCGGTGCTGAGCCTGTTCGGAGTGCACACCGACCACGCGTGGCTCGGCACCCCGGCCTCCGCGAACACCTCGCTGGCCGGCGTCTCGGTCTGGCGCTACCTGGGCCTGAACTTCGTCCTCTTCCTGGGCGCGATCCAGTCCATCCCGGGGGAGCTGTACGAGGCGGCTGAGCTGGACGGCGCCAACCGCTGGCACCAGTTCCGCCACATCATCGCGCCGGGCATCAAACCGATCCTGACGCTGACGGTGATCCTCTCGATCTCCGGCTCGCTGTCGGTCTTCGAGATCCCGTACATCATGACCGGCGGCGCGACCGGCACCGAGACCTTCGTGATCCAGACGGTCAACCTGGCCTTCCGCTTCAACAAGACGGGCCTGGCCTCGGCGGCCGCCGTCGTCCTCCTGCTGATCATCCTGCTGGTGACCTGGGTGCAGCGGCGCCTGGTCCCCGACGACAAGGTGGACCTCGTATGACCCGCCGTACGATCGCCCGCGTCCTGGTCCAGCTGTCGCTGATCGCCGCGACGGTGGTCGTCCTGCTTCCGCTCGTGGTCGTCCTGCTGACGTCCCTGAAGTCGGAGAAGGAGATGGCGAACACGAGCGGCGCCCTCGACCTGCCGCACGACCCGCTGAACTTCCACAACTACGTGGCGGCGTTCCAGGACGGCGGGATGCTCTCCGCGTTCACCAACACGGCGATCATCCTGGTGGTCTCGGTCGGCGGCACGGTCCTCATCGGCTCGATGACGGCCTACGCCATCGACCGCTTCACCTTCCGCTTCAAGAAGCTGGTGGTGGCGCTCTTCCTGACGGCCGCCCTGGTGCCCGGCGTCACCACCCAGGTCGCGACCTTCCAGATCGTCAACAGCTTCGGGATGTTCGACTCCCTGTGGGCGCCGATCGCCCTCTACATGGGCACGGACATCGTCTCGATCTACATCTTCCTGCAGTTCGTCCGCTCGATCCCGATCTCCCTGGACGAATCGGCCCGCCTGGACGGCGCCAACGCCTTCACGATCTACCGGAAGATCATCTTCCCGCTGCTGAAGCCGGCGACGGCGACCGTGGTGATCGTGAAGGGCATCACCGTCTACAACGACTTCTACATCCCGTTCCTGTACCTGCCCTCGAAGGATCTTGGCGTGATCTCGACGTCGCTGTTCCGCTTCAAGGGCCCGTACGGGGCCCACTGGGAGGTCATTTCGGCAGGAGCGGTCCTGGTGATCCTGCCCACGCTCATCGTCTTCCTGTCGTTGCAGCGCTTCATCTACAACGGCTTCATGAGGGGCGCGACCAGATGACTCCCCAGGGGCGCGGGGAACTGCGCGAGCAACCACAACGCACCCGCAGCCGCCGTGTCCCAGGAATCACCCACGGCGGCTAGGCGGAAAGCGCGGCCACCAACACAGGAGTCACCTGTTCCACCTGCCACGCCCGAGCCCCGTAGCCGGCCAACGCCGCTTCCACCGACTCCGCGCTCACCACACCCGGCGGCTCCCAGCAGACCCGCCGCACGGTGTCCGGTGTGATCAGGTTCTCCTGAGGCATGTTCAGGGTCTCGGCCAACGCGGACACCGCGGCCCGGGCGGCGGACAGCCGTGCGGCCGCCGCGGGATCCTTGTCGGCCCAGGCGCGCGGGGGCGGAGGTCCGGTCACCGGCTGACCGGGCTGCGGCAGCTGTGCCTCGGGAAGGGCCCTGGCCCGGTCCACGGCCGCCTGCCACTGCTCCAGCTGACGCCGCCCCATCCGATGCCCGAACCCGTTCAGCGCGGCCAGCGCATGCACGGTGACCGGCACGGCGAGCGCCGCCTCGACGATCGCCGCGTCGGACAGCACCTTGCTCGGGGACACGTCACGGCGCTGGGCGATCCGGTCCCGGGCCTCCCACAGCTCCCGGACGACGGCCAGCTGCCGGCGCCGCCGTACCTTGTGCATCCCGGAGGTCCGGCGCCAGGGCTCCTTGCGCGGCTCGGCCGGCGGAGCGGAAGCGATCGCGTCGAACTCCTCGAGCGCCCACTCCAGCTTGCCCTGCCGGTCGAGCTCCTTCTCCAGCGCGTCCCGCAGATCGACGAGAAGTTCCACGTCGAGGGCGGCGTAGCGCAGCCAGGGCTCGGGCAGCGGGCGGGTCGACCAGTCGACGGCCGAGTGGCCCTTCTCCAGTACGAAGCCGAGCACGCCCTCGACCATCGCGCCGAGCCCGACCCGGGGGAACCCGGCGAGCCGGCCGGCCAGCTCGGTGTCGAAGAGGCGCGTGGGGATCATGCCTATCTCCCGCAGACACGGAAGATCCTGCGTGGCGGCGTGCAGCACCCACTCCGCATCGGAGAGCGCCTCGCCCAGACCCGAGAGATCGGGACAGGCCACGGGGTCGATCAGCGCCGTCCCCGCTCCCGCGCGGCGCAGCTGCACGAGGTACGCGCGCTGTCCGTAGCGGTAGCCGGACGCCCGCTCGGCGTCGACGGCGACAGGGCCGGAGCCAGCGGCGAACGCGGCGATCACCACGGCGAGCGAGTCGTCGTCGGCGATCACGGGCGGGATGCCCTCGCGCGGCTCCAGCAGAGGGATCGGAGCCTCCGCGACAGAAGATCCGCCATCGTCCGGAGGGGCGCCTCCGGTGGTTCGCAGTGAAACGTCTGCTGCGGTCTCTTGGGCGTCGGTCACATGTCAAGGGTATCTGTGTATGGACAGCGCCTGCCGACGGAACGTTCCGTCGGCAGGCGCCTGGGGGTCGTAAACCAGTCAGCTCGGTGAAAGCCCCGGTTCACGTCCGTGAACTGTGAGGCGTGAAGAGCCTCAGTGGATGATGCCGGTACGGAGGGCCACCGCCACCATTCCGGCGCGGTCTCCCGTGCCGAGCTTGCGGGCGATCCGGGCGAGGTGGCTCTTGACGGTGAGTGCGGACAGGCCCATCGAGACGCCGATCGCCTTGTTGGACTGCCCTTCGGCCACCAGCCGCAGGACCTCGACCTCGCGGCCGGAGAGCTCGCGGTAGCCGCCCGGGTGGCTCGGGGCACCCGGGGGGCGGCGGTGCATACGGGCGGCGGCGGCGCCGATGGGGGCGGCTCCCGGTCGGGTGGGGAGCCCGAGGTTGGTCCGGGTGCCGGTGACGACGTAGCCCTTGACGCCGCCCGCGAGGGCGTTGCGTACGGCGCCGATGTCGTCGGCCGCGGAGAGGGCGAGGCCGTTGGGCCAGCCCGCGGCGCGGGTCTCGGACAGCAGGGTCAGGCCGGAGCCGTCGGGGAGGTGGACGTCGGCGACGCAGATGTCTCTGGGACTGCCGATTCGGGGACGGGCCTCCGCCACGGAGGAAGCCTCGATGACATCGCGCACACCGAGCGCCCAGAGGTGACGGGTGACGGTGGAGCGGACGCGCGGGTCGGCTACTACCACCATGGCGGTGGGCTTGTTAGGGCGGTAGGCGACCAGGCTTGCGGGCTGCTCGAGGAGAACGGACACCGGGCCTCCTGGGGTGCGGGACGGCTTGGAAGGTCACAGACGTCTTCGGCACCGAACCCGGCGTCCTTTAGAGAATGATCACGATCTAGTGAGTAACAATTAGTGCAATTCGGACGTACGGTCGATCGTTCGGTGAGCAAATCGGTTCGTTCGACGACTCACTCCTGACTGAAAGTGGCCGTATCGACAAATTGATGCGCCATGTGGGTGGCCGGTACCGCTGGTCGGACAGGGGGTCAGCGCGCCTGGGGATCCCGGCGCTGCGGCAACGTCACGACCGACGCGTCACCCGGACCGGCCGGCGGCAGACCCGCGACCTGGGCCAGCAGATCGCACCAGGCGGCGAGGTGCCCCGCGGTGTCCGGCACGCCGCCGAGGCCCTCGCGGGGCGTCCAGGAGGCACGGATCTCGATCTGCGAGGCCGCGGGGCGCTCGGACAGGCCGCCGAAGTAGTGCGAGCTCGCGCGCGTGACGGTGCCGCTCGGTTCGCCGTACGACAGCCCGCGCGCCGAGAGCGCGCCGGTCAGCCACGACCAGCACACCTCGGGCAGCAGCGGGTCGGCGGCCATCTCCGGCTCCAGCTCCGCGCGCACGAGCGTCACCAGCCGGAAGGTGCCCTGCCAGGCGTCGTGGCCGTCGGGGTCGTGCAGCAGCACGAGGCGCCCGTCGGCGAGGTCCTGGTCGCCGTCGACGACGGTGGCCTCCAACGCGTACGCGTGCGGGGCGAGCCGCTGGGGCGCCCGGGTCGGCTCGATCTCGATCTGCGGCCGCAGCCGACTGCCGCGCAGGGCTTGAACCGCGGCCTGGAAAGCCGGCGGAGCCGCACCGCTCCCATCCCGGTCACTCCCCTTCGCGTCGTCCATTCCGCCCGAGTCGTCCGACAGTCGTCCTTGTGCCGCAGCCATGCGGGAAGGTTAAGGGGAAGGGGGGCGTGGTGCGGGCCTAGACACCCTGACTCGACTCCATGCCCACACAGACACCGCGCACTCGGCACTCATCGCACCGTGCGAGACTTTCCGACGTGAGTGCACTCGAGACGCCGCCGTCAGCCACGTACGAATCCGCCTTCCTCAAGGCCTGCCGGCGCGAACCCGTGCCGTACACCCCGGTGTGGTTCATGCGCCAGGCGGGGCGCTCACTGCCGGAGTACCGCAAGGTGCGCGAGGGCATCCCGATGCTCGAGTCCTGCACGCGTCCCGAGCTGGTCACCGAGATCACCCTCCAGCCGGTCCGCCGGCACGACGTCGACGCGGCGATCTACTACAGCGACATCGTCGTCCCGCTCAAGGCCATCGGCGTCGACCTCGACATCAAGCCCGGCGTCGGCCCGGTCGTCGAGCAGCCGATCCGCACGCGTGCCGACCTCGCCCGGCTCCGCGACCTCACCCCCGAGGACGTCTCCTACGTCACCGAGGCCATCGGCCTGCTGACCCGCGAGCTCGGCCCGACGCCCCTCATCGGTTTCGCCGGCGCGCCTTTCACCCTCGCGAGTTACCTCGTCGAGGGCGGCCCGTCCCGCACGTACGAGAACGCCAAGTCGATGATGTACGGCGACCCCGAGCTGTGGGCCGACCTCCTCGACCGGCTCGCCGAGATCACCGCGGCCTTCCTGAAGGTCCAGATCGAGGCCGGCGCCTCCGCGGTCCAGCTGTTCGACTCGTGGGCCGGCGCCCTCGCCCCCGCCGACTACCGCCGCTCGGTCCTGCCCGCCTCCGCGAAGGTCTTCCAGGCGGTCGAGGGGTACGGCGTCCCCCGCATCCACTTCGGCGTCGGCACCGGTGAGCTGCTCCAGCTGCTGGGCGAGGCCGGCGCGGACGTCGTCGGCGTCGACTGGCGGGTCCCGCTCGACGAGGCCGCCCGCCGTGTCGGCCCCGGCAAGGCGCTCCAGGGCAACCTCGACCCGACGGTCCTGTTCGCGTCCACGGAGGCCGTCGAGGCCAAGACCCGGGAGGTCCTCGACTCGGCCGAGGGCCTGGAGGGCCATGTCTTCAACCTCGGCCACGGCGTCATGCCGTCCACCGACCCGGACGCGCTGACCCGACTCGTGGAGTACGTCCACACGCACACCGCCCGTTGAGTCACCACGTGTGCCGGGGCCGCGCCTTCCTGCCGAACAGCAGACCGCGCGGTTCCGGCGGCGGGGGAGTGCCCGGCTTCAGCGGCCAGGCGAGCAGCATCCCGACGAGGAAACCGACGACATGCGCCGCGTACGCCACCGTGCCCGCGGCGGAGACTCCCTCGCCGGACGAGTACACCGCCTGGAGCCCGAACCAGAAGCCCAGCACCAGCCAGGCCGGCAGCCTGAGCGGCAGGAACACCAGGAAGGGCACCAGGACCCACACCCTGGCCTTCGGATACAGCACCAGATAGGCGCCCAGGACCCCGGCGATGGCCCCCGAGGCGCCGATCAGCGGGTCGCCCGAGCCGGCGTTGAGCAGCGCGAAGCCGTACGACGCCGCGTAGCCGCAGACGACGTAGAACAGCGCGAAGCGCACATGCCCCATGCGGTCCTCGACGTTGTTGCCGAAGATCAGCAGGAAGAGCATGTTGCCCAGCAGGTGCAGCCAGCCGCCGTGCAGGAACATCGCCGTCAGGACCGACAGCGCGGGCGACTTGTCGTAGTCGGGCGGGGCCACCACACAGCCCGCCGAGCCCTGTGCGCTCGTGCCGACGTCGCCGGTGGGGACGAGCCTCGGCATCTGATGGTGGATCAACTCCTGCGGGACCGCCGCCCAGTGGTCCAGGAACGCCTGGAGATGGCACAGCTGGGACAGGCTGCTGTCGCCCGCCACGGAATCGGCCAGGCCGGGCGTGAACAGGAACACGAGGACGTTCGCGGCGATGAGCGCGTATGTCACCCAGGGGGTGCGGCGCACGGGGTTCACGTCATGGACGGGGATGACCACAAGGAAGTAGTGCCCCCGATGGATCCCGCGAATCGGTGCGATGCCGCTGAACACCCGCACGCACGTGTGCGTATGTCTCCTCAACCGCCCGCGGCACGGGGAAGGCGGGCCGCGGGGACTACGTGAGGAACAGCGATGAACGACCGTATTGCTCCGCCGATGCACGCTCTTCCCGACGGTGAGGCCGAGCTCTCCCTGGTGGTGCGACTGCCGTGGGAGGACGTGGCCAGGCTCGGCCAGGAGGCCGGGCGGCTGGCGGCCCAGATGCAGCGGCCGGTGACGCTCGACGAGGCGGTGAGCAACCGGCTCAGGTCCACCCGGGCCGGGACCCACGCCAAGCCGGCGGGTGAGCAGCCGGCCGCGATGCCCAGCAGCGCCAGCGCCTCCGTCTCGGCGCTGCCGCCCAGGCCGCCGGCCGACCAGGCCCGCCAGGCGATCGAGCGGATCAACGGAACGGCGTAGCGCTCAGGAGCCCCGCACCTTCGCGACGGCCTTCCTGGCCGCCACCAGCACCGGATCCCACACCGGGCTGAACGGCGGCGCGTACCCCAGGTCCAGGGCCGTCATCCGTTCCACCGTCATCCCCGACGTCAGAGCCACCGCGGCGACGTCGACCCGCTTGGCCGCTCCCTCTCTCCCGACGATCTGCACGCCGAGCAGCCGCCCCGTGCGGCGCTCGGCGAGCATCTTCACCGTCATGGGGGAGGCACCCGGGTAGTACCCGGCCCGGCTGGTGGACTCGATCGTGACCGAGACGAACTGCAGGCCCACCCGACGGGCGTCCTTCTCGCGCAGCCCGGTGCGGGCGATCTCCAGGTCGCAGACCTTGCTGACGGCCGTGCCGACGACCCCGGGGAAGGTGGCGTAGCCGCCGCCCACGCCCGTGCCGATGACCTGGCCGTGCTTGTTGGCGTGGGTGCCGAGCGCGATGTGGCGCTCCTGCCCGGACACCAGGTCGAGGACCTCCACGCAGTCACCGCCCGCCCAGATGTTCTCGTGGCCGCGCACCCGCATCGCCAGGTCCGTCAGCAGGCCGCCGTGGTTGCCCAGCGGCAGGCCGGCCGCCCTCGCGAGCGTCGTCTCCGGGCGCACGCCGATGCCGAGGACCACCACGTCCGCCGCATACTCCGCGTCCTCCGTGGCCACGGCACGCACCCGGCCGTCCTCGTCGGTGAGCACCTTGGTCACCGCGGTGTCGTTGACCATGGTGATGCCCAGGCCCTCCATCGCCTCGTGCACCAGGCGGCCCATGTCCGGGTCGAGCGTCGACATGGGCTCACTGCCCCGGTTGACGACCGTCACCTCGTAGCCGCGGTTGATCAGGGCCTCGGCCATCTCCACGCCGATGTAACCGGCGCCCACCACCACGGCCTTGCGGCCACGCGTGTGTGCCAGCGTGTCGATGAGCGCCTGCCCGTCGTCGAGGGTCTGCACGCCGTGCACACCGGGCGCGTCGGCACCCGGCATGTCCGGGCGGATCGGACGGGCGCCGGTCGCGATCACGAGCTTGTCGTACGACGTCCAGGACTCGGCCCCCGAATCGAGGTCACGCGCGCGTACCCGCTGCCGCTCGACGTCGATCTCCGTGACCTCGGTGCGCATCCGCAGATCGATGCCCCGCTCCCGGTGCTCCTCGGGCGTACGGGCGATCAGCTGGTCCGGCGCGGTGACGTCTCCGCCCACCCAGTACGGGATGCCGCACGCCGAGTAGGAGGTGAAGTGGCCCCGCTCGAACGCCACGATCTCCAGCTCGTCGGGGTCTCGCATCCGGCGTGCCTGCGACGCCGCGGACATTCCCGCGGCGTCGCCACCGATCACGACCAGACGTTCCCTCGTGTCCCGCGTACGGCTCATGTTCATGCGAACACGCTACGAGGGCGCGGCATTTCAGTCCCGTTCGCCCCTCTCCTGCGTGCGTCCCGGCCCCTCCTCGCGGCGCCCCGGGTCCGGGACGGGACGCGCCATGGGCAGCGGGCCCAGCGCGGTCGAGGCCGCCGCGGGCGCGGGTCGGCGCGGCAGCCGGGGGCGGACCAGCCGCAGCCACACCAGCACGAGCAGCGCGATCCCCGCGAGGAACGGCAGCACCGCGGCCACCGCCACCACGATCCAGCGCAGCATGGTCACGAACGCGTCCCAGCCGCCCGCGAGCGCGTCGCCGATCCCGGGGTCGTCCTCCTCCGCGGCCTTGACGACGGGCGACTCCGACAGGGACAGGGTGATGGTGGCCAGGCTCGTGCGGTCCTTCAGGGACGCCTGGCGGGCGAGCAGCGACTCCAGGTCGGCCTGACGGGTGCTCAGCTCGCCCTCCAGGGTCACCACATCACTCAGCCGGGTCGCCTTGTCCATCAGCTCCCGGATCCGCGCCACACTCGCACGCTGCGTCGCGATCCGGCTCTCCACGTCGACGACCTGGTCGGTGACGTCCTGCGCGTTCGCGGTGCGCTCCAGGAGCTTGCCCGCGCCCTCCAGGTCGCCGAGGACCTCGTCGTACTTCTCGACGGGCACCCGCAGCACCACCTCCGTCTGCTCCCGCCCCTCCTCGTCCCGGGAGGTGGACTCCTTGCCGACGAACCCGCCCGCGCTCTCGGTGGTGGTGCGGGCCGCGGCGAGCGCCTTCGGCACGTTCTTGACCTGCACGGTCAGCGTGGCCGTGCGGATGATGTGGTTCACCGCGGGCTGGGGCGCGGCGGTGGCCTGCTTGCCGCCCGCGCCGGCCTCGGCGCCGGCCGCGCCGTCCGCTTGACTCTGCGCCGCCTTGTCGTCGGACAGGGCGCTGCCGCCGTCGCTGGTGCTGGCGGCGCCTCCGCTGCACCCGGTCAGGGCGAGGCCCGCGGCGAGCAGGAGGCCGGCCAGGGCCCGTCCGGGCCGTACGGAACGTCGTGATCGTGATGTGCGCATGGGCGTTCCCCCGAGGGTCGTGAACAACTGCGTGAACAACTGACGGTCCTTCGACGCCGGAGGGGGCGCGAACGTTGGACTCCGGCGGTCCCGATGCGGTCACGGTCAGGACTCGTGAAGGACACCGGGCCGCCGGAGGACTGTCAGTGGGGTCTGAGAGGCTGGGGCCATGAGCGGATCACAGGTCGTCGTCATCGGAGCCGGCATCGCGGGACTGGCCGCGGCCCACCGGCTGGCGCGGCGCGGCGCGCGCGTCACCGTGCTCGAGGCGTCGGACCGCGTCGGCGGCAAGCTGCTGCCCGGCGAGATCGCGGGCGCGCGCGTGGACCTCGGCGCCGAGTCGATGCTGGCCCGCAGGCCGGAGGCGGTGGCCCTCGCGCGTGAGGTGGGCCTCGGCGGGCGCCTCCAGCCGCCGGCCACCGCGACCGCCTCGATCTGGACCCGCGGCGCCCTGCGCCCCATGCCCAAGGGCCATGTCATGGGCGTTCCCGGCACCGCGGAGGCCCTGGCCGGGGTGCTGTCCGACGAGGGCCTGGCCCGCATCGAGCAGGACGCCGGCCTGCCCCGCACGGAGGTCGGCGAGGACGTGGCGGTCGGTGAGTACGTGGCGGCGCGCCTGGGCCGCGAGGTCGTCGACCGTCTCGTCGAACCCCTCCTCGGCGGGGTGTACGCGGGCGACGCGTACCGCATCTCGATGCGCTCGGCGGTCCCGCAGCTCTTCCAGGCAGCGCGGACCCACACCTCGCTGACGGAGGGCGTGCGCGAGATCCAGGCGAGGATGGCCGCCAACCAGCAGACCGGGCCGGTGTTCATGGGTATCGAGGGCGGCGTGGGCACCCTCCCGCTCGCCGTCGCCGACTCGGTGCGCGCGCAGGGCGGCGAGATCGTCACCGGCGCCCCGGTGAGCGAGCTGCGCCGCGAGCCGTCCGGCGGCTGGAAGGTCGTCACCGGGGACCGCGTCCTGCACGCCGACGCCGTGATCGTCGCCGTCCCCGCCCCGGCCGCCGCAGGTCTGCTCCGCGCGGAGGCCCCCGAGGCCGCCACCGAGCTCGACACCGTGGAGTACGCCTCCATGGCCCTGGTCACCCTCGCCTACCGCCGCTCCGGCACCGCCCTGCCCGCGGGCAGCGGCTTCCTCGTCCCGCCGGTCGACGGCCGCACCATCAAGGCGTCCACCTTCGCCTCCCAGAAGTGGGGCTGGATCGCCGACGAGAACCCGGACGTCGTGGTCCTGCGCACCTCCGTCGGCCGCTACGGCGAGACGAAGATCCTGGAGCGCGACGACACCGACCTGGTGGACGTCTCCCGCCACGACCTGCGCGAGGCCACCGGCCTCGACGCCACGCCCCTGGAGACCCGCGTCACCCGCTGGACCGACGGCCTGCCCCAGTACCCCGTCGGCCACCACGCGCGCGTGGCCCGCATCCGCGAGCACGTCGCCAAGCTCCCGGGCCTCGCCGTGTGCGGCGCGCAGTACGACGGCGTCGGCATCCCGGCCTGCGTCGCGAGCGCCCACGCGGCCGTGGACCAGATCCAGGGCGACCTGGCCGCCGTACGGGAGCTCACGGCCAACCCGGTGCAGAGCCTGCACGGCGGAGCGGGAGAATAGGGGCCATGAGCAACGACGCCCCCACCCCCGAGTCCGGCAGGGTCCCGAACAAGGGCAAGCTGGCCAAGGACCTCAACGAGGTCATCCGGTACACGCTCTGGTCCGTCTTCAAGCTGAAGGACGTGCTGCCCGAGGACCGCACCGGCTACGCCGACGAGGTCCAGGAGCTGTTCGACCAGCTCGCCGCCAAGGACGTCACGATCCGCGGCACCTACGACGTGTCCGGGCTGCGCGCCGACGCCGACGTCATGATCTGGTGGCACGCGGAAACCAGCGACCAGCTGCAGGAGGCGTACAACCTCTTCCGCCGCACCAAGCTGGGCCGCGCCCTGGAGCCGGTCTGGTCGAACATGGCGCTGCACCGCCCCGCCGAGTTCAACCGCTCGCACATCCCGGCGTTCCTGGCGGACGAGCACGCCCGCGACTACGTCAGCGTCTACCCGTTCGTCCGGTCCTACGACTGGTACCTGCTGCCCGACGAGGACCGCCGCCGCATGCTCGCCGACCACGGCAAGATGGCCCGCGGCTACCCGGACGTCCGCGCCAACACGGTCGCCTCCTTCTCCCTGGGCGACTACGAGTGGATCCTGGCCTTCGAGGCCGACGAGCTCTACCGCATCGTCGACCTCATGCGTCACCTGCGCGCCTCCGAGGCGCGGATGCATGTCCGCGAGGAGGTCCCGTTCTACACGGGCCGCCGCAAGGACATCGGCGACCTGGTGGCGGGCCTCGCCTGATCAGCGGGCCGGTGTGCCGGCCGTCTTCCGGGAGCCGCCCTTCGGCTCTGGCTCGGGGTGCGGGGCGCACGCGGCGCGCCGCACCGGGAGGCGGCCGTCCAGCAGGTAGGCGTCCAGGTAGCCGTTGACGCAGGGGTTCGGGCCGCCCGCGATGCCGTGCGTGCCCGCGTCCCGCTCCGTCACCAGCACCGAGCCGGACAGCCGCCGGTGCAGCTCCAGCGCACCCTCGTACGGAGCGGCCGCGTCCCTCTCGGCGGCCAGGACCAGCGTCGCGGGCAGCTCACCGGGCCCCGTCCGCACGTCCAACGGCTCCTGCCGGGCCGCGGGCCAGTACGCGCAGGGCAGGTTCATCCACACGTTGTCCCACGTCTCGAACGGCGCCACCCGCGCCAGCCGGGTGTTGTCCCGGTCCCACACCTTCCAGTCCGTGGGCCAGGGCGCGTCGTTGCACTCGACGGCCGTGTAGACCGCGTTGGAGTTCTCCGCCTCCTTGGCCGCCTCCTGATGCGACGCCGCCTGCTGGATCAGCGGCTTCGGATCGCCCTTGAGATACGCCGACAGCGCCTGCGCCCGGTGCGGCCACAGGTCGTCGTAGTAACCGGCCGACAGGAACGCCCCCTGGAGCTGGCCCGGTCCGACCTTCCCGCCGGCCGGCTCGGCGGCCAGCTGCGCCGCCGCCTTCTCGTAGCTGCGCAGCACCTCCTCGGCCGTGGCCCCGAGCCCGTACACGTCGTCGTGCCGGGCGACCCACTCCCGGAAGTCCGTCCAGCGCTCCTCGAACGCGGCCGACTGGTCCAGGTTGTTGCGGTACCAGACCTGCTCCGGGGCCGGGTTCACCGCCGCGTCGAACACCATCCGCCGGACATGCGAGGGGAACAGCGCCGCGTACAGCGCGCCGAAGTACGTCCCGTACGACGCCCCCATGAACGTCAGCCTCCGCTCGCCCAGCGCGGCCCGCAGGACGTCGAGGTCCCGGGCGTTGTTCAGGGAGGTGTAGTACGGCAGAGCCGCGCCCGCCCGGTCCGCGCACCCGCGCGCGTACGCCTTCGCCTGCGCGATGCGTTCCTTCTTGTACGACGGGGAGGGGTGCGTCGGCGCCTGTGTGGGCGCCTTGATGTACTGCTTCGGGTCCGTGCAGGACAGCGGTGCCGAACGGCCCACCCCGCGCGGGGCGTAGCCGACCAGGTCGTAGGCGGCGGCGAGCCCCTTCCACTCGGGGAGCGCGCCGACCAGCGGGAAGTACATGCCGGAGGCGCCGGGACCGCCGGGGTTGAAGACCAGGGCGCCCTGCCGGGGCACCCGGCGCTTGCTGTTGTGCGGGTCCTGCTGGGTGGCCCGCACCCGGCTGACGGTCAGTTTGATCTGCCGGCCGTCGGGACGCGCGTAGTCGAGCGGGACGGACACCGTGCCGCACTGGACACCGTCGGGCAGGTCCTCCACCTCGGGGCAGCTGCCGAAGCGGACGCCGGCCGCCCCGGCGCGCGCGGCGGCGACGGCGGTGCCGTGGAGTTCCGCCGCGCCGGGGGCGGCCGGAGCGCCCCCGGCCGGTGCGGCGGTGAGCGTGGTCAGGAGCAAGGATCCGGCGGCCGTGTAGAGGGCGGGAGCTCTCATCGGTGTCCCTTCGGAGCGCGGCGGCGACAAAAGGGATGTTTGGTTCGGCTGTGGGTGAAGGCAAGCACCGCCCCGCCGGTGTCGGCCCCAATGCCTCCGTGCGCCCCCGGGGCGGGCTCGGTCGCGCCGGTGCATAGGGCGGTGCTTCGCGGGGGAGGCGCTGCTGCGCGCCGCAGTGCGAGCCGCGTACGCCGTCGACCGGCTCGCGACCCCACCGCCGCAGCTCGCGCGTGTCCGCAGCCCGGCAGGCGAGGGCGGGCTCAGTCGCGCCGGTGCGGGCGGCGGTGCGTCTCGCCGTGTCCGCCGGGCCGCTCTCCTCGCCGCTCCTCGCCGTGGCGGCCGTCGTGCTGCTCACGGTGGGCGAAGGCCGCGCGCAGGTCCGGTTCGCCGACCGCGCTGATGCCGCGCACGGCGACGCAGGTGAGATACGTCCGCTCGTCCGTGCCGCCGGGGCGTCGGGTCAGGGCGCCGAGCAGCCGCTGACCCGCCGGGGACGCCCAGCGCGAGTAGGGGTGCACCTCCATCCGCGCGATGGCCAGACAGCTCAGGCTGAGGGCGAGCGGCAGCGCGAACCAGAGGGCGACCAGGTGCCGCGGCATCGGAGACGGGGCGGGCGCCAGCAGCGCGATCGCGCCCAGCGCGACGACGGCCCCCGCGGCCAGCCGTACCTGACGGACGCCCGCGGCGATGCCGGAGCGGGCGCCGTCGGGTACGGCGAGCCCCGCGTCCACGAGCCGGTCGGCGAGGCTGCGCACGGCGTCCGCCGAGGCCGCGTCCGCCCGCACCGGAGCGATCCGGGACTGCCCCTCGGGCCCGATGGCCCCGATGACCGTGCGCTCCATCTCGTCCCGCCCGCGCGGATCGACGACGGTCGCCCAGCCGGTGTGGGCCAGCAGCAGCCGGCGCTGCCGGGCCATGGAGACGAGCGTCAGATCGGCGACCCGCCCCGGGCCGCCGGAGAGGAACGCGGCCTCGTACAGCGTCAGGTCATGTGCCCGGGCATCCGCGTCCGGGGCCGCCGCGTGTACGGCGGCCAGGCACAGCCGCGTACACGCGGTGCCGGCGGCGGCCCAGGCCAGGAGCAGCAGGAGAACCCAGAACATGCCGCGTTTCTATGCCAAAGGCTCCTGGCGGCGCCATGGCCTGTTCACGATCCGGACGGAGTGTTGTCGGTGTGTGACGTTCCGTTTGTCCTGAAGTGAACTACGAGGAGGCGGGGGCCGGGGGCGGGCTGGAGGCGGCCGGGGGAAGGGTGAAGGTCGTCGCGTACGGCGACGGCGTGACCGGGACGACCGCCCCCGGGTCGGCCGTCGGACCCGGCGGCGCGGGGGAGTTGGTGATCGGCGGAGTGCTGCCCGCGGCCAACTCCTGGGCCAGCGCGCCGAAGTCGACGTACCCGGTGGCCTCCAGGATCTTGATGTGGTCCAGCACCGTGCTGTTGGCGTCGTCGGCCAGGGCGCGGACCAGGGAGTTCTGGGTGCTCGCGCGGACTTGGGCGACGACGGAGAACACCCTGCCGTGCGCGAGGCGCAGGATGTTGGCGAACTGGCGGTCGTAGTCGACGCCCTGGGCCTGGTCCAGGGTGGAGAGCCACTGCTTCTGCTGGTCGTTGGGCTCGTTGGGCAGGGCGAGTCCGAGCTTGGCGGCCACGTCACGCACGCGGGCGTCGAGGAACGTATGCCCCTCCACGAGGTGCTGCCCCGCCGTCCGCACGGCCTGCGTCGTCCCCTTCTGCTCCGCCTGCTGTCCCGCGGGCAGCTCCCACAGCCCCGCCAGCCGCACCTTCGTGACGAAGTCGCGGTCCAGAGCGGAGAGCGGCCCGTACGGAGTCGTCACGGTCCCGGCGTTGAGCACGCTCAGTCCCGTGCCGGAGCGGTCGGCGTACGACCAGATCGGGACGAGCAGTGCCACGAGCGTCGCGGTCAGTCCGGCGATGATGATCCCGGTGCCGGAGAAGATGCCTCGTCCCTTGACGGGCGGTCGTGGTCGCGGTCGCATGGTGCCTCCTGTTGCGGCACCGCACGCTAGTGGGTTTCAGGTGCGGGACTGACATATTACTGCCGGGCCAACGTCGACTTCCCCGTCGACATCCCCGGGCACGCCCGCGGCGGCTGCCCGTGGCCCCGGACCCCGGCTCCCGTCCCGTCACCGCCGCAGCAGTACCCTCCGCGTGGCCCGGGCCAACCGGACCGCCGGCCTCCGGGACCTCGGTGCCGGTCCCGACCGCTCCAGCCACCACTCCCGCAGCTCCCGCCGCACCCGCGCGTCCCCCGACTCCCCGGCCGGCGACAGCTCCCCGCCCAGCAACAGGCGCTCGGCGAAGCTCAGCGCGTCCCGCCGGTATCCGTCCGTCATCGGCGACCCCTGCGCGTACCGCAGGAACGCCGGCCGGTAACCCGCCCCGAGGATCACCGGCAGCTCGGGCGCCACCTTCGCCACCACATCCGCCCGCTTCCCCGCGAGCGCCCGCGCCTGCACCCCCAGCCGCACCCGGTCGAACCCCTCCGGCACCGGGGTCCCCGCCACGAGCGCGGACAGCAGCGCGGTCTGGGCGAGGGCGAGCCGCTGGCGGGCGGGGCCGGTCGAGACGCTCGACGGCTCGGCGGCAGCCCGCCACCCACCATCGGCCCGCACGCCGCCCCCCTTCTCCACCGCCTCCCGGATCGCCCCCAACTCCCCTTCCAGTTCGGCCGGTTCGGGAAAGTTCTCGTCCCGCTCCAGGAGCACGCCGGGCGGCGAGACACGGGACGCGAGGTCGGTGAGGATGTCGAGGACCGGCCGCGGAACCGGGTGGGCATGGCTGTCGTGCCACACCCCGTCCCGCTCGAACCCGCCCGCGACATGCACGTACGCGATCGCTTCCAGGGGCAGTTCGGCGAGCGCCTCGGCAGGGTCCTCGTCGCGGTTGACGTGGTTGGTGTGCAGGTTGGCCACGTCGATCAGCAGCCGTACGCCCGTCCGGTCGGCGAGGTCGTACAGGAACTGCCCCTCGGTCATCTCCTCGCCCGGCCACGAGATCAGTGCGGCGATGTTCTCCACGGCCAGCGGCACCGGCAGCGCGTCCTGCGCGATGCGGATGTTCTCGCAGAGGACGTCCAGGGCGTCCCGGGTGCGGGGGACGGGCAGCAGATGCCCGGCCTCCAGGCGCGGGGAGGCCGTCAGCGGGCCGCCCGCCCGGACGAACGCGATGTGCTCGGTGACCAGCGGCGAGCCCAGCGCCTCGGCCCGCTCGGCGAGCGACTGGAGCCGCCCGGCGTCGGGCCGCTCCGCCCCGCCGAGGCCGAGCGAGACACCGTGCGGCACCACGGTCACCCCGCGCTCGCGCAGCCGCCGCAGCGACTCGGGCAGATGCCCGGGACAGACGTTCTCGGCCACGACCTCGACCCAGTCGATGCCCGGCATGCCCTCCACGGCGTCCGCGATCTCCGGCCGCCACCCGATACCCGTGCCCAGTCGCTCCATGGTCCGTCCCCTCCCGGCCGCTCCCGCATCCGCTCCGGTCGTCGCCCCCTCGGCGTGACGGGGATATGGCCCCGGGGCGCGGGCCCCAACCGTCCCGGGAGGACGTTCAGAGCAACATTTGAGCTTCGGGCGGGGCGAGGTCACCCGCCCGTTCCGGGCCACGCCTGCGGCTCCCGGCCCAGCAGCCGCAGTGTCTCCTCCAGCGGCCCGGCCCCCTCCGGAACCCTCAGCGCGGGCGCGAACGCGAACCCAGGCCCACGGCCGGCCGGATCCGCAGGAACGCGCCGGGCCACGGACAGTGCCGCAGCCAGGACCTCGTCGGCCAGCCGGAGCCGCACGCCGAGCGTGGCCGCCACGTCCCACGCGTGCACGACGTAGTCGACGAAGTGAAAGCCGATCGCCATACGGCCGGCGAACCCTCCGCCCAGCTCCGGCAGCACGAACTCCCGCTCCGGCACGCCGGGTTCGGCGAAGGCCGCGAGCACCGCGTCCGCGGCCGCCCGATGCGCCCGGGCGGGCTCACCCGTCCCCGCCGGTTCCCGCCAGTGCTCCGGCTCGCCGCCCACGCCCCGTGCCGCGGCCGCGAACCCGTGGTGCTGCGCGGTCATGTGCGCTACCAGCCGCCGCAGGTCCCACCCCGCGCAGGGAGTGTCCCGCGCCCAGTCCCCGTCGTCCCCGCCCCGGGCCAGCTCCACCACCCGCACAGCCTCCCGTACGGCGATCCGGTCCAGCTCGACGACATCCATCAGCACTCCTCGGCGATCGGTCAGCATCCGTAGCGCGACCATAAAAATAAACGAACGATCGTGCTACTAGATTTCGAGACGGAGGCGCCTCGACGACCGGCCCGCTCCAGATCTCAGCCCCGCAACCGCGAGGCGATCCCCCGCCGGGCCCTGGCATAAGGCGCGGCCTCGCCGTGCAGCACCGACATCGCGTTCGCGGTCTCCATCAACGCGACGACCTCGAAGGCCACTTGGGCGGGATCGGTGTCCGCGCTCAACTCGCCCGCGGCCCTCGCCCGCTCGGCACACTGCTCCAACTCCCCGAGCCAGGCGTGCTGTGCCTCGACGAGGGCGTCATGCACGGCCCCCTCGCGCGCGTCGAACTCGGCCATCACGCCGTAGAAGAAGCAGCCCCCCGGGAAGACCCGCTGCTCGGAATAGCGCAGCCAGCCCTCGCACAGGCCCCGCAGCCGGGCGAGCCCGTCGGCCGCCTCGGAGACCGGGTCCAGCACCTCGGCGACGAAGATCCGCGAGGCCTCCCGCACGGTCGCCAGCTGCAGCTCCTGCTTGGAGCCGAACAGCGCGAACACCCCGCTCTTGCTGAGCTCCAGCTCCCCGGCCAGCCGCCCCACCGACAGCGCCTCCAGCCCCTCGACCGAGGCGATGTCGACGGCCCGCCGCAGCACGGTCCGCCGGGTGCGGTTGCCCCGCTCGACGCGCCCGTCGACCCCGGTCATCGCAGTGCCGGATGGTCCGCGACGACCGTGCAGGAGCCCGGCGCGATCTCGGTGAAACCGGCGTCTCGGACCAACGGCAGCCCGCTGCCGGTCAGTTCGGACCAGCGCCCGGGCTCCGACGTCCGCACGGCGAGCGGGAACCCGGCGTCCCGCCAGACCGCCCGCTCCTCGACCGACAGTTCCCACCAGGCCAGTTGGGCTCCGTGGCCGGCCTGGGCCATCGCCTTGCCGGCCGACATGTCGAGATCCGGGTTGAGCCACAGGACGGGAGCAGTCGTATCCGCCGGCGCGGGCGGTTCGGGGTCGTCGAGGTCCGTGCCGGAGACCTGGAGCCTGGCCAGCTCCTTGGGCCACCCGTCGAGCGGCACGGGCGGAAACACCCGCACCTGCGCAACGTTCCCCGTCACGGTGATCCCGGGCAACGCCTCGGCCCGCCGCCACTCGGCGCCCCGGGCCCGCCGTACGACCTTCCGGATCCGGGCGTCCTGCCAGTCCCGCACGGCCTCGGCCCACTCCCCGTCGCCGGCCGCGCGCTCGTCGCCGAGCAGGACGAGAACGGCGCGGGCGGCGGTCTCCAGAGCGTCGGTACGAGCGGGCGGCGCGGCCTTCTCGATACGGACGACCAGGGGCAGCACGAACTGGGGTGCCTGGTCGCGTGCGGTCGGCTCGGTACGGAAGGGGCTGTCGGTCGAAGGCGTCACGTCGTGGCTCACCCGGACCACCCTAAGGTCACCCGGAGCAGGCCGTCCGCTGAGCCTCCTGCCACTCGCACACCGGGCACAGCGTGAGCCCCTTGTACGACTCCGGGTACTCGGTCGGCTTCCGGCACAGCACGCACTCCGCGTACGGCGGTCCGTCGGCGGCCGGAGGCTTCGGCATCTCGCCGATCGTGCAGTCGTCCTCGCTCATACCTCCAGCCTAGGACCCGATCAGTTCGGACACCTTCACGAACCGGAACCCCCGCGCACGCAGCTCCGGCACCACCGCCCGCACCACCCGCTCCGTCGTCGGCGCGGCACTGCGCGTGCAGTGCATGACCACGACCGAACCCGGCCGCACCCCCTCCAGCACCTGCCGCGACACGGCCTCCGCGTCCGTCGCGAACGCGTCCCCGCTCACCACGTCCCACTGCACGGCGGTCACCCCGACCGGGGTCAGCGCCTTCAGCGCCCGCCGGTCGTAGCACCCGCCGGGAAAACGGAAGTACGGCCGCGCGTCCGGCACCCCCGCTCGGCGGAACGCCGCGTACGCCCGCTCCACGTCCGCCCGCATCCGGTCCCCTGAGACCGTCGGCAGCCCGTAGCAGTCGGCGGTGAAGGCGTAGTGGCTGTAGGAGTGGTTGGCGACCTCGAAGAGCGGGTCCCGCCCGAGGGAACGGGCCTGCTCCGGGTACTCCTCGGCCCACCGCCCGGTCATGAACACGGTGGCCGGCACCTTC
>NZ_JBHVYZ010000014.1:67145-94174 GCF_042880295.1 Streptomyces sp. NPDC058307 | reverse complement strand
GCTCCGGGTACTCCTCGGCCCACCGCCCGGTCATGAACACGGTGGCCGGCACCTTCAGCGACCGCAGTGCCGCGATCAGTCCGGGATTGTCGAAGTGCTCACCGGCCGCCGCCCGGGGCCCCTGGTCCGCGGTCATGTCGGCGTCGAAGGTGAGCGCGACCGTCCTGCCGTGGGTGCGGGAGCCGTTCTTGAAGACGGGGGTCAGGCCTCCGGGTCCGGGGGCGAGGGTGGGGGGCGCGGAGGGTGCGGACGTCGCGGAGGGGGCCGGGCGGGCCGGCCGAAGGGCCTGGTGGGGAGCGGCGGCGCAGGCCGTGAGGGCGGCGCCGAGGGCACAGGCGGCGGTGACGCGTCGTGCGAGAGTGATCACCGTACGAAAATATGGTGAACCGTCCCATTTACCCGTCACCCCGGCCGTGACGTCACCCGCTCAGATGTCCCGCCGCTCCAGCGGCTTGGTCGCCGGGCCCTGGATCACTTTGCCGTCCGTGTCGAAGCGGGAGCCGTGGCACGGGCACTCCCAGGCGTCCTCCGCCCCGTTGAAGGAGACCAGGCAGCCGAGGTGGGTGCAGCGGGGGGAGACGGCGTGGAGGTTGCCGTCGTCGTCGCGGTAGACCGCGAGGCGGTCGCCGTTCACGCGGACCACGGCGCCCTCTCCCGGCGGCAGGGACTCCAGCGGGGGCGCCGGGCGCAGGCGGTCGCCGACGAAGTGGCGGGCCACCTCGGCCTGGGTCTTCAGGAAGGACGGGGCCTCGCGGACCGTCGAACGCAGGCGCCGCGGGTCGTACAGCTCGCTCCACGCGCACTGCTCACCGGTGATCTGGGCCGCGAGCAGACGGCCCGCCATGATTCCGCCGCTCATGCCCCAGCCGCCGAAGCCGGTGGCGACGTAGGTGTGCCGGGCCCCCGGGTGCAGCGGGCCGACGAGCGGCACGGTGTCGGTGGGGTCGTTGTCCTGGGTGGCCCAGGCGTGGGTGAGCTCGACGTCGGGGTAGTGCCGGGTGGCCCACGCGGAGAGCTCGTCGAACCGGGCCCGGGTGTCGCCCGTGCCCGGCGTGAAGTGCTCACCGGTGACGATGAGCAGGCGCCGGTCGGCGTCCCAGGGAGCCGTACGCACCGAGCGGGTGCCCTCCTCCGGAGTGATGTACATGCCGTCCGGATCCAGCTCCCGGTCGATCGTCCCGGCGACGACCAGCTCACGGCGCGGGGAGAGCCGGGTGAACAGCAGGGCCCGGTCGAAGATCGGGTAGTGGGTGGCGACCACGACGTCCCGGGCCGTCACCGTGGCCCGCGTGTCGGTCGTCAGACGGCACGGCTCGCCCTCGTCGAGGCCGACGACGGCGGTGTGCTCGAAGATGGTCGCGCCGGAGGCGACGAGGTCCTCGGCGAGGGCCAGCAGGTACTTGCGCGGATGGAACTGCGCCTGCCCGGTCACCCGTACCGCGCCCGCCACCGGGAACGGCAGCCCGGTCTCCGTCACGAACGACGCCGGAAGCCCCGCCTCCCGGGCGGCCGCCGCCTCGGCCCGCAGCTCCTCGACCCGGCTCTCGTCACGGACGTAGGTGTAGGCGCTGCGCTGCTCCCAGTCGCAGTCGACGCCCAGCTCGTCCGCGATCTCGGCGGCCCGTTCGATCGCCTCGCTCTGCGAGCGCGCGTACAGCCGGGCGCCCTCGGGGCCGCGGGTGCGGCGCAGCTTGTCGTAGATCAGTGTGTGCAGGGCGGTCAGCTTGGCGGTGGTGTGCCCGGTGACGCCGGCGGCCACCTGCCCGGCCTCCAGGACCGCCACCCGCCGCCCGGCCCGGGTCAGCTCCCACGCCGTGCTCAGCCCGGCAATTCCGCCGCCGATGACGGCCACGTCGACGTCGAGGTCCTCGGTGAGGGGCGGCCGGGGTCCGCCGGGTGCCGTCTCCAGCCAGTACGAGCCCTTGACATGCCGGTTCTCGGTCATGTGCCCCGGGTACCCCGGGATTCACTTTTCCAGCAGCCGCCTGCGGGCTTCGGCCACGTCGAAGTCCGCTTCCGGGTAGCGCGGGTCCAGCTCCGACAGGTGCTCCAGGAGGAGTCGGCTGACCGCCCAGTTCCGGTACCACTTGCGGTCGGCGGGGACCAGGTACCAGGGGGCGTGCGGGGTCGAGCAGCGCTCCAGGGCGAGCTCGTACGCCTGCTGGTAGGCGGGCCAGAGGGCACGCTCGTCGATGTCCGAGACGTTGAACTTCCAGTGCTTGTCCGGGCGGTCCAGGCGCTTGAGCAGGCGGTCGCGCTGTTCGTCGTACGAGATGTGCAGGAAGCATTTGACGATCGTCACGCCGTCGTCCGCTAGGGCCTTCTCGAAGCGGTTGATCTCGTCGTAGCGGCGCTCGATCTCGGCGGCCGGGGCGAGTGCGCGGACGCGGGCGATGAGGACGTCCTCGTAGTGCGAGCGGTCGAAGATGCCCAGCTCACCGGCGTGCGGCAGGGCCTTTTTGATCCGCCAGAGGAAGGGGTGTCCCAGTTCCTTCGGCGTGGGTGCCTTGAAGGCCCGGATACGGCAGCCGGACGGGTTGAACAGACCGATGGCGTGCTTGACCGTGCCGCCCTTGCCGCTGGTGTCCATGCCCTGCAGCACCAGCAGGACCCGGCGCCGGTCGCCGGCCGTGCTCGCCGCCCACAGACGTTCCTGCAGATCGGCGAGCGGGGCGGCCAGGTCGGTCATCGCGGCCCGGCCCGCCCGCTTGTCACGGGGACCGGCCGGGGTCTGCCGGGCGTCGTGGGCGGCCAGGTCCACCGGCTTGCCGCCCGGCACGCGCAGCAGCTCGCGCAGGGCGAGGTCGTCGCCGGTCGTGGAGCCCTTCTTCTTCGCCGCGCGGGTCTTCGCGCCCTTCTTCGGGCCCTTCTTCGCCATGGGGCACCCCTTCCGGTCCGGGTCCGGCCCCTCGATCCTGCGCCGAGGGGCCGGGGCGCGCCAGCCGTCGTGGAGGGCGGCTACCTGCGCCAGGGCCCCGTCACCGCGAAGGTCGTGCCGGGCGTGTAGCAGTTGACGTACATCGTCTGCCCGTCGGGGGAGAAGGTGACGCCCGCGAACTCGCCCCACTCCGGCGCCTCGGGCGTCCCAATGTTCTGTCGGCCGCGGGCCATCGCGTAGACCTGGCCGTGCCGGGTGACGCCGAAGACGTACTGGGCGCCGTTGCCGTCCTCGCACACCATCAGGCCGCCGCTCGGGGCGAGGCAGATGTTGTCCGGGGACTCGCCGGGCAGCTGCACATCGGTGTCCGGGCCGAAGACGATCACCAGGGTGAGCCGGCGCTCCGCGGGGTCGTAGCGCCAGATCTGCCCGAAGTGGTCGGCGGCGGAACCATCGGCGCTGCGCGCGAAGGACGAGACGAAGTAGACGCTCTTCCCGCCCCAGTAGCAGCCCTCCAGCTTCTGGGCGTGCGTGATGCCCTTCGGGCCGAAGTCCTGGAGGCGGACGGGGGTCTCGGCGGCCAGCGGATCCGGTACGTCGACCCACTCGATGCCCTCGAAGCGGGCACCGGTCTCCTGGATCACGGACAGGTCCGGTACGCCCGGCACCCGCATGGCCTGCAGCCGGCCGCCCGCGCGCAGCGAACCGAGGCCGCCCTCGGGCCTGTTGGGCAGGAAGCGGTAGAAGAGGCCGAAGGGCTTGACGAAGGCGTCCTCGGTCTCGTAGACGATGCCGCGTTTCGGGTCGATCGCGATGGCCTCGTGCTGGAAGCGGCCCATCGCGGTCAGCGGCACCGCGCCACTCCTGTGCGGGTCCGTCGGATCGACCTCGAAGATGAAGCCGTGGTCCTTGGTGTAGCCGTTGGTGCCGGCCTTGTCCTCGGTCTCCTCGCAGGTCAGCCAGGTGCCCCAAGGGGTGTGCCCGCCCGCGCAGTTGACGGCGGTGCCGGCGATGGCGACCCGCTCCGACAGTACGCTGTTGCGGGAGTCCAGCGTGAGGGCCGTACAGCCGCCCTTGCCCGCCGGGTCGTAGGTCAGGCCCTCGACGGTGGGGACGGCGATGGGCGCGGTGGGGCGGTTCTCGTGGTTGCGGACCAGGTGGACGCGACCGTGTCTGCCGGGCAGCGCGGTCATGCCGTCGTGGTTGGAGGGGACCTTGCCCTCGCCGGAGCGGAGCTGGTCGCCCTCGCGGGACAGGACCTTGTAGCGGAAGCCCTTCGGCAGGTCCAGCAGGGCCTTCGGGTCCGGGACGAGGGGGCCGTAGCCGGTGTGGCCGAGGGACTGGGCGGCGGCGGTGCCGGCGAAGAGCTCGGAGAGGGCGCCGGTGAAGGCGATGCCCACGCCCAGGGCACCGGTGCGGGCCAGGACCTGACGTCGTGTCGCCGGAGAACCGGACAGAGACATGGCGAAGTAACCTTCCTGCTGGCGGACAGGACTGTGACGTCGCTGTGTCTATCACCTGGGTCGGCCCGCGGGAACCACGCGCGTAGTGTGTCCCCGCCTCTCACGTCCCGGTCGGGTGCTCCTGCGCCCGCTCCAGGAAGCGCAGCAGCTCCACCGGGAAGGGCAGGACGAGCGTCGAGTTCTTCTCGGCGGCCACCGCCACGACTGTCTGCAGCAGCCTGAGTTGGAGGGCGGCGGGCTGCTCGGACATCTCCTTGGCGGCCTCCGCGAGCTTCTTGGAGGCCTGGAGCTCGGCGTCGGCGTTGATGATCCGGGCCCGCCGCTCACGGTCCGCCTCGGCCTGCCGGGCCATCGACCGCTTCATCGTGTCGGGCAGCGAGACGTCCTTGATCTCGACGCGGTCCACCTGCACGCCCCAGCCGACGGCCGGGCTGTCGATCATCAGCTCCAGGCCCTCGTTGAGTTTCTCGCGGTTGGACAGCAGGTCGTCCAGCTCGCTCTTGCCGATGATCGAGCGCAGCGAGGTCTGCGCCATCTGGGAGACGGCGAACCTGTAGTCCTCGACCTTGACCAGGGCACTCGCCGCGTCGATGACCCGGAAGTAGACGACCGCGTCCACCCGCACGGTGACGTTGTCCCGGGTGATGCCCTCCTGGCCCGGCACCGGCAGCGTGACGATCTGCATGTTCACCTTGTGCAGCCGGTCCACGAACGGCACGATCGCCGTGAACCCCGGCTCGCGCACCTCGCCCGCGAGACGTCCGAGGCGGAAGACCACCCCGCGCTCGTACTGCTTGACGACCCGGGCCGCCGCCGCGAGGTAGACGACCCCGGCGGAAGCGGTCGCCACGGCCGCGGTCACCAGTTCCTGGAGCATTCCGACCCCCTCGTCCAAGAGGTCCGTATGTCTGCTCCTGCAACGATATGCCCGGTGTCCGGTCCGGGGCCACGGACGGGCCCCGGACCGGACGGGGAGCACTACGGAGTGGTGGCCCTCGCCGGCTCCGGCTCGGGCTCCGGCTCCGTGACCCGGACGGGTTCGGTGCCGACCGCGCTGTGCCGCTCGGCCCAGTTCTCCAGGGCTGTACGGCAGGCGTGGTCCAGGTGGTGCAGACCGGAGAGGTCCAGTTCCACCGGCCGGTCCTGGGGCAGCGACTCCAGGCTGTCGAGGATCTTCGGCAGCCTGAGGAAGGTCGCGTTGCCCGACAGGTGGGCCTGGATCGGGCCCGCGCCCTTGTCGACGATCTCCATCTTGAGGTGCGAGGCCTGCCACGCGGTCTTGACGACCGCCAGGGCCAGACCGATCAGCACGCCCTCGAACATGTTCACCACGACGATCGAGACGGCCGTGGCCACCAGGATCAGCGCCTCACCGCGGTGGCTGCGCCACAGCGACACGATCTCCCGGAAGGGGATCAGCTTGAAGCCCGCGTGGACCAGGATGCCGGCGAGCGCGGGCAGCGGGATCAGCGCCAGCGTCGAGGGCAGCAGGGCCGCGAACAGCAGCAGCCACACGCCGTGCATGACCCGGGACGCCTTGGTCTTCGCGCCCGCCTGGACGTTGGCGGAGCTGCGCACGATGACCGCGGTCATGGGCAGGGCGCCGAGCGCGCCGCACACCGCGTTGCCCACGCCCTGGGCCATGAGCTCCTTGTCGTACTCGGTGCGCGGACCGTCGTGCAGCCGGTCCACGGCCGCGGCGCTGAACAGGCTCTCGGCGGAGGCGATCAGGGTGAAGGCGATGATCGTGCCGAAGATGGCGGGGCTCGCCAGTTCGCCGAAGGCGTCCATGCCGGGCGGCTGGACCGAGTCCAGCAGACCGTTCACCTCGACGGTCGCGACCGGTGCGTCGAGGACCAGTGTGGCCAGGGTGGCCAGCAGGACCGCGGCGAGCGCGCCCGGCACGGTCTGTGCCTTCCTGGGGAGCTTCTTCCACAGCACGAGCACCGCGATGGTGCCCGCGCCGACGGCGAGGGAGGCGAGCGCCGTGGTGCTGCCGATCGCGTCGACGGCGGCGCCGGGCAGTCCGAGGATCTTGTCGAGCCCGGAGGCGGGGGCCTTCAGACCGGCCGCCGAGTACAGCTGGCCCGCGATGATCACCAGGCCGATGCCGGCCAGCATGCCCTCGACGACCGAGACGGATATCGCCCGGAACCAGCGCCCCAGTTTCAGGGCGCCCATGGCGAGCTGGATCAGTCCGGCGGCCAGCACGATGACGCCGAGCGCGGGCAGTCCGAACTCGTCGACCGCCTCGAAGACGAGCACGGTCAGACCGGCCGCGGGCCCGGAGACCTGGAGGCTGCTGCCCCGCATCAGACCGGTGACTATGCCGCCGACTATGCCGGTTATCAGTCCGAGTTCGGCCGGGACACCGGAGGCGACGGCCACGCCCACGCAGAGCGGGAGCGCGACCAGGAAGACGACCAGGGAGGCGGCGAAGTCCTGCCGCAGGTGAGGGTACTTGGTCATCATGCCGATCACAGACCCTCGAACGCGTCGGTCTCGGCGCGGTGGACGCGCACCGCGCCCGTGTGCACCTCGTAGTACCAGGCGTGCAGGGTCAGTCGGTCCTCCGCGAGCTTCTTGTCGATGAAGGGGTACGACCTCAGGCGCAGGATCTGGGCCAGGACGTGGCTCTGCACGCCCTCGGCCACGCACGGGTCCTCGGCGGCTCCGGAGGGGCGGGGGGTGGCGTGCGTGAGCCAGTCGCGCACGGCCGGTACCGCGTCGAGGTCGTCGCCGCGGACGAGGGCGCCGACCGCGCCGCAGTGCGAATGCCCGCAGACCACGATGTCGCGGACGCCGAGCACCTCCACGGCGTACTCGATGGTGGCCGCCTCGCTGGTGGGGTGCTCCGAGGCGTAGGGGGGAACGATGTTGCCCGCGGTGCGCAGCTCGAAGAGCTCGCCCGGGCGGGCGCCCGTGATCAGGGCCGGGACGACCCTGGAATCCGAGCAGGTGATGAACAGGACCTGGGGGGACTGGCCTTCGGCCAGCTTGGCGAACTCCTCAGGGCGCTGTCCGAACGTACGGGCGTTGTCGATGAGGGGCTGCATGTGGTGACTCCTCCTGGCGCGCCGTGGGGGCGCGTCGGGTTACCTGGCGCGCCGTAGGGCGCGTCGGCTTGCATGACAGGTGGGGGAACGCAGGTGGGGCTGGTCTGCTGTCAGCAGCGGAAGACCTGAAGTGCCGCCGGGGCGTGGGCTGTCGAGGGTCTCGACAGGGGGAACTCGCCTGATGCGACCCGCTCGGGCGCGGCCGCCGGCTCCCGAGCCGGCAGTGAGCGCTCGGGTCCCTCGGGGGCGAAGTCGACGGCGCGATGCCGGTCGCGGGTACGCAGGGGACCGGTCGGGTCCCCGGCGTGGTTGCAGTGGCGCTTGCCCAAGGCCTCGGCGCGTGACGCCTTGCCGGAGAGCTTGGTACCGGGAAGGGCTTTGGCCTCAGCCTGACGGCCTGTGTGCGCGGTTGCGAATGCCCCGGAGGACGTGAAGAAAGGGAGCGCCAGAAGGACGGCGGCGAGGAGCGCTACCACGGTCCGTACCGTCGTACCTCGGAACATGCGCCCCCCTCTCGACAGTTGGCATCTCTAGTCCAGACCAAGTACTGGTCAATGACTGGTCAAGAAACACCTTAGCTCGGCAAAGTCGTTTGCTGGGTTAACTTAGCGTTTCCGGCTGAAGAGAGGCTGAAGCCTGCCGGGTCGCTGACGCGAACTGGCCCTTGACGTGCAGGGTTTCGCTGATTAACGGACTGACTAACGGACGAGACCCTTGGCGTCGCGCGCCAGCGCCGTCAGCCGGGATATCGCACGGAAGTACTTCTTGCGGTAGCCGCCGTTCAGCATCTCCTCGCTGAACAGCCGGTCGAAGGGCAGCCCGGAGGCCAGCACCGGGACCTCGCGGTCGTAGAGGCGGTCCGCGAGCACCACGAGCCGCAGCGCCGTCGACTGGTCCGGCACCGGCTGCACGTCGGTGAGGCAGACCGCCCTCAGACCGTCGGTCAGGGCGCCGTAGCGGCTGGGGTGGACCTTGGCGAGGTGTGCCAGCAGGCTCGGGAAGTCGTCGAGCGAGGCGCCCTCGGTGGCGTACGCCGCCCTGGTGACCTCCTCGTCGGTGAACGGCGCCGGCGCCTCGGGCAGCCCGCGGTGGCGGTAGTCCTCGCCGTCGATGCGCAGCGGGCGGAAGTGGGCCGCCAGGCCCTGGATCTCGCGCAGGAAGTCCACGGACGCGAACCGGCCCTCGCCGAGCTTGCCCGGCAGGGTGTTGGAGGTGGCGGCGAGCGCCACGCCCGCGTCGACCAGCTTGCCGAGCAGGGTGGAGACCAGGACGGTGTCGCCCGGGTCGTCCAGCTCGAACTCGTCGATGCACAGGAGACGGTGGCCGGAGAGCGTCTGCACCGTCTTCTGGAAGCCGAGGGCGCCGACCAGGTTGGTCAGCTCGACGAAGGTGCCGAAGGCCTTGAGGGAGGGCTCGGCCGGGGTGGCGTGCCAGAGGGAGGCCAGCAGGTGGGTCTTGCCGACGCCGTAGCCGCCGTCGAGGTAGACACCGCGGGGGCCTTCCGGGACCTTGGCAGCCCTGGCCTTCCCGAACGCCTTGCCGAGCCCCAGGAAGCCGCGCTTTCCGCCGCCGACCGCGTGCGCGCCGCCGAGGCCCGCCGCGAAGCCCTCCAGGACCCGGACGGCCTCGGTCTGGCTGGGCTGGTTCGGGTCCGGGATGTACGTGTCGAACCGCACCGAGTCGAACCGCGGCGGCGGCACCATCTCGGCGACCAGCCGGTCCGCGGGAACGTGCGGCTCACGGTCGCACAGGGACGGCGGGACGGTCTCGGTCATCGAGCCGGACCCGGACGCGGCGGGGGAAGTAGACACGGTTCACCATGCTAAGCGCCGTGCCACACTGCACGACATGCGACGCCTGTTCCCTGTGACCGACGAAACAGCGATCCGGACCCCCGAAGGGGAGGTCGGCCATGACTGGAGCCTCGCCGAGCTGGCCGCCGCCTACGCGTACCCGGAGCTCGGGTCGGGCCCCGGCACCCCCGGGGTGTGGCTGCGCGCCAACATGGTCTCCACGCTCGACGGGGCCGCCCAGCACGACGGCCGCTCGCACCCCATCTCCACCCCGACCGACATGCGGATCTTCGGGACCCTGCGGGCCCTGGCGGACGTGGTGATCGCCGGTGCGGAGACGGTCCGGCAGGAGGGGTACCGGCCCGCACGCGTGCGTGACGAGTTCGCCGGGATGCGGGAGGCGGCGGGGCAGGGCCCGGTGCCGGCGATCGCGGTGATCACCGCGAGCCTGGACCTGGACTTCTCCCTCCCGCTGTACACCTCGCCCCTGGTGCCCACGCTGATCCTCACGGGCGCCGCGGCGGCCCCGGACCGGATCGCCGCGGCCGAGAAGGCGGGCGCGCGGATGGTGATCGCCGGGGACGGCGTCGGCGTGGACCCCGCGCGGGCCGTACGGGAGCTCGCCGAGCTGGGACACACCCGGCTGCTGACCGAGGGCGGCCCCCGGCTGCTCGGGCAGCTGGTGGCCGCCGAGGTGCTCGACGAGCTCTGTCTGACCCTGTCCCCGATGCTCACCGCGGGAAGCGCGCAGCGGATCGCCGGGGGGCCGTCGGTGGCGGTCCCGGCACGGTTCGCGCTGGACTCCCTGCTGGAGGAGGACGGATTCCTCTTCAGCAGGTATCGCAGGCACTAACGGCGGAGTCTGCCGTTCCGGTTGGCTTCCGGCGGGCACACTGAATCCGGCAGTACTCGTGCGATCACGGGGCAGGATGGTTTTTGCAGCGCGCAGAGAACGCAGAGAAGGGGACGCCCGGTGTTCACCAGCGTTTTGATGATCGAGAAGGCCCTGACGTCCGCCGACGTGGAGTTCGTCACCACACTGCACGGCGACGAGTCGGTCGCGTTCCATGTGCTGCTCCAGCCGCGGGGGGACCAGGCCGACCGGCTGCTGCGGGCCATCGACGACGTGGCGCTGGGCGAGCTGGACGAGGCCGTACGGGAGCGGGAGACGCCCGAGGGCGAGGCGGCGAAGCCCTTCGGGGAGCGGGCGCTGGAGGTGTCCTTGCAGGCGCTGCGGGTTTCCGGGAGCGAGGCGGACGGACGGCTGATCGAGGACCATCCGCTGGACGCGCTCAGGGCGCTGGTGGAGGAGACCGGGGCCGACGAGGTGATCGTGCTGACCGATCCCCACTACGTGGAGGAGTTCTTCCACCGGGACTGGGCGTCGAGAGCGCGGCACAAGGTGGGCGTGCCGGTGCTGAAACTGTTCTCGCACAGCAAGGACTAGGGACCGGGCGCGGTCGCCGCAGGCAATAAGCTGGGGCCTTCGCCGTAGCCGTATGCACAGGGAGACACCACATGGCCCCCGGCCTTCCTACCGCCATGGACCGACCGCACTTCATCGGGATCGGTGGGGCCGGGATGTCGGGGATCGCGAAGATCCTCGCGCAGCGCGGCGCGAAGGTGGCCGGCAGCGACGCCAAGGAGTCCGCGACCGCCGAGGCGCTGCGGGCCCTCGGCGCGACCGTGCACATCGGGCACGCGTCCGAGCACCTGGCGACCGACGCCACCTGTGTCGTCGTGTCCTCGGCGATCCGGGCCGACAACCCCGAGCTGGCCCGCGCGGCCGAGCTCGGCATCCCGGTCGTGCACCGGTCCGACGCCCTCGCCTCGCTGATGGACGGCCTGCGGCCGATCGCGGTCGCCGGGACGCACGGGAAGACGACCACGACCTCGATGCTGGCCGTCTCCCTGTCCGAGCTGGGCCTGGAGCCGTCGTACGCCATCGGCGGCGACCTGGACGCCCCCGGCTCGAACGCGCTGCACGGCGAGGGCGAGATCTTCGTCGCCGAGGCGGACGAATCGGACCGCAGCTTCCACAAGTACGCCCCCGAGGTCGCGATCGTCCTCAACGTCGAGCTCGACCACCACGCCAACTACGCGTCGATGGACGAGATCTACGAGTCCTTCGAGACCTTCGTCGACCGCATCGCCAAGGGCGGCACGCTGGTGATCAACGCGGACCACGGGGGCGCCCGGGAGCTGACCCGCCGGGTCACGGCGAGCGGCGTGCGCGTGGTGACGTACGGCGACGCCGAGGACGCCGACGTGCGCGTCCTGTCGGTCGTCGCGCAGGGACTCAAGAGCGAGGTCACCGTTCTCCTCGACGGCAGTGAGCTCACCTTCACGGTCTCCGTCCCCGGCCGCCACTACGCGCACAACGCGGTGGCCGCGCTGGCCGCGGGCGTGGCGCTCGGCGTCCCCGCCGCCGAACTGGCGCCGGCCCTGGCCGCCTACACCGGCGTCAAGCGGCGCCTGCAGCTGAAGGGCGAGGCGGCCGGGGTGCAGGTCATCGACTCCTACGCCCACCACCCCACCGAGATGACGGCGGACCTGGAGGCCATGCGCGCGGCCGCCGGGGACGCCCGCATCCTCGTCGTCTTCCAGCCCCACCTGTTCTCGCGGACCCAGGAGCTCGGCAGGGAGATGGGCGAGGCCCTCGCGCTCGCGGACGGCTCGCTGGTCCTGGACATCTACCCGGCCCGCGAGGACCCGATCCCCGGGGTCACGAGCGAGCTGATCATCGCGGCGGCGCGGACCGCGGGCGCGGACGTGACGCCGGTCCACGACAAGGCGGACGTGCCCGAGGCGGTCGCGGGAATGGCGAAGGCCGGTGATCTCGTTCTCACCATGGGCGCGGGTGACGTGACGGACCTCGGCCCGCTGATCCTGGACCGTCTCGCGAAGTAAGGGGCTGAGCTTCATGTCGTACGACGTCGAAAAGCCGGACGAGCAGTGGCGAGCGGAGCTGAGCCCGGCCGAGTACGCCGTACTCCGCCAGGCCGGGACGGAACCCGCCTTCACCGGTGAGTACACCAACACCAAGACCACCGGCGTGTACTCCTGTCGCGCCTGCGGTGCCGAGCTGTTCACCTCCACCACGAAGTTCGAGTCCCACTGCGGCTGGCCGAGCTTCTACGACCCGAAGGACACCGACGCGGTCGAACTGATCCAGGACCGCTCGCACGGGATGGTCCGGACGGAGGTGCGCTGCGCCCGCTGCGGCTCCCACCTCGGGCACGTGTTCGAGGGTGAGGGGTATCCGACCCCCACCGACCAGCGGTACTGCATCAACAGCATCTCGCTCAGGTTGACGGCGGACGAGGACTGACAGCGCGGTTCCGGTCAGGCGTCCTCCGGACACCGACCGGTCAACTCCGGCCATGCAGGCCTTCTTTGTGATGCGGTGCCGAGTGCGCGGGCGGGATACGGTGCGGACTCGGTGATCCAGAAGGAGGCCCGATGCGCGTCGGGACAGTGTCCGAGGTCCGGCCCGTGTCGGAGTTGCTGGTCGAGAACGCCGCGCGGTACGGCGGCAGGCTCGCCTTCGCCGACGACCGGCGGGCGGTGAACTGGGCCCGACTGGAGCTGCGCACACGGCGGTTGGCGGGCGCGCTCGGTGTGGGGCGCGGGGCCAGGGTGGCGTTCTGCCTCGACAACAGCGTCGAGCTGGTGGAGGGGCTGCTCGCCACGGTCCGGGCCGGTGCCGTCGGGGTGCCGTTGAGTCCGCGGGGCACCCATGCCGAGCTCGCGGCGCTGCTCGCCGACTGCGATCCGGACGTACTGGTCGTCGACCGGCGGCAGTTGGCGCGGATCGCCAGCGTGGTCGGGGAGCGGTCACCGCGGCTGGTGGTGGCCGGGGAGGGGCCGGTGCCGGAGGGCATCGTGCACTTCGGCGACCTTGCGACGCACGGCAGTTCACCCGATCCCCGCGACGACCTCGGTCTGGACGAGCCCGCCTGGCTGCTCTACACCTCCGGCACCTCGGGCACCCCCAGGGCCGCGGTCGCCAGCCAGCGGTCCGCGCTGTGGTCGCCGGTCGCCTGCTATGTGCCCCGGCTCGGGCTCTCGGCGGACGACCGGCTGCTCTGGCCGCTGCCGCTCGCGCACACCTACGCCCACTCGCTCTGTGTCCTCGGTACCACCGTGGCGGGCGGCAGCGCGCGGATCACCGCGGTGCGGGAACCGGCCGCGCTGGTACGGCTGGTCGAGGAGTTCGCGCCGACCGTGCTGGGCGGAGTGCCGCTCACCTACCAGCAGTTGCTCGACGCCGGACTCGGCGCGGTGCCCTCGCTGCGGGTGTGTGTCACCGCCGGGGCACCGAGCGGTCCCGAGCTGCGGGAGCGGGTCGAGGCGCGGCTCGGGGCCCCGCTGCTGGACGGGTACGGCAGCACCGAGACCTGCGGCAAGATCGCGATGGAGTCGCCGACGGGCCCGCGGGTGCGGGGCAGCAGCGGGGCCGTGCTGCCCGGCATGGAGGTCCGGCTCGTCGATCCCGGCACCGGGGCGCGGGTCGTGGGCGCCGAGGGGGAGATCTGGGTGCGCGGACCCGGCGTGATGCTCGGCTACCGCGACGGGACCGGGGTGGACGGCGACGGCTGGTACCGCACCGGTGACCTGGGGCGGCTCGGCGAGCACGGGTACCTGACCGTCACCGGGCGCGCCAACGACCGGATCGTCCGGGGCGGGGAGAACGTCGACCCCGTCGAGGTCGAGCAGGTCCTGCGCGGGCTGCCCGGGGTGCTGGACGCGGCCGTGGTGGCGCGACCGCATCCGCTGCTCGGCGAGGTCCCGGTCGCGTTCGTCGTGCCGGGGGAACCGGCCCTCGACACGGGCGCCCTGCTGCGGGCCTGCGCCGAGGTGCTCTCCGCGCACAAGGTCCCCGAGGATGTCCTGTTCACCCCGGCCATCCCCCGCACCGCGGCCGGCAAACCCCGGCGGGCCGTCCTCCGCGAGGGGCTTGCCGCCCGCCCGGCGGAGGAGGCCCTCGCGGGGCTCGCCGACCGGCCCCCGGCGGAGCGCCGGGCGGCGCTGACCGAGCTGGTGTGCGCGGAGACGGCGGCGGTCGGCGGGGCGGGCGGGCCCGGTGGGCCGGAGCACGCCGGCGAGCCGGTCGCCGCTCACTTCTCGCCGGTCCCGGGCGGATCCGCGAGTACCCCGCCGGCCGTCCCCGACGAGGCACCCGTCACCGACGCCTCCGCGATCGACCCCCACACCGCCTTCGCCGACCTCGGTCTCACCTCCATGGGGGCGATGACCTTGTGGCACCGGCTCGGCCTCCGTACCGGACTGCGGCTGCCCGCCACCCTGGTCTGGGACCATCCCACGCCCGCCGCGGTCGCCGCCCACCTGGACGAGCGCCTGCACGGTGCCGGGTCCGAGAGCACGGCCCCGCGCCGCGGCCCCGCCGCCGAGCCGATCGCGATCGTGGCCGTCGGCTGCCGTTACCCGGGTGGGGTGCGCTCACCCGAGGACCTCTGGCGGCTGGTGTCCGACGGGGTGGACGCCACCGGGGAGTTCCCGGCCGACCGGGGCTGGGACGTCGACGCCCTGTACCACCCCGACCCCGACCGGCTCGGGACGACGTACACCCGGCGCGGTGGCTTCCTCACCGACGCGGCCGACTTCGACCCGCTGTTCTTCGGGATCTCGCCTCGCGAGGCCACGGCCACGGACCCGCAGCACCGGCTGCTGCTCGAAGTCGCCTGGGAGACGCTGGAGCGGGCGGGCATCCCCGCGCCCGCGTTGCGTGGCAGTGCCACCGGCGTCTACGTCGGCCTGATGCACGGCGGATACGGCGGCGGGGCGTCGCGGCACCCGCTGGAGGCGCACCTCGGCGCCGGGTCGGCGGGCAGCGTGGCCTCCGGACGGATCTCCTATGTGCTGGGCCTGCGCGGCCCGGCCCTGACCGTCGACACCGCCTGCTCGTCCTCCCTGGTCGCCATGGACCTGGCCGCCGCGGCGCTGCGCGCGGGCGAGTGCACGCTCGCGCTGGCCGGCGGGGTGACCGTACTGGCCAGTCCGAAGCCGTTCGTGGTGTTCAGCCGGCAGCGCGGGCTGTCGGCGGACGGCCGCTGCCGGTCCTTCGCGGACGGCGCCGACGGCACCGCGTGGGCCGAGGGCGTCGGCCTGGTGCTGCTGGAGAAGCTGTCCGACGCCCGGCGCAACGGCCACCCGGTCCTGGCCGTGCTGCGGGGCTCGGCCGTCAACCAGGACGGCGCGTCCAACGGGCTCACCGCCCCCAACGGCGAGGCCCAACGGGAGCTGATCCGGCTGGCGTTGGCCGACGCCGGACTGGACAGCGCCGATGTGGACGTCGTCGAGGGCCACGGCACCGGGACCGCGCTCGGCGACCCCGTCGAGGCGGGCGCCCTGCTGGCCACCTACGGCCAGGGCCGCGACCCCGGCGACCCGGTGTGGCTCGGCTCGGTCAAGTCGAACTTCGGGCACACCCAGGCCGCGGCCGGGGTGGCCGGCGTCATCAAGATGATCGAGGCCATGCGCCACGGCGAACTGCCCAGGTCGCTGTACGCGGAGCAGCCCTCGCCGCACGTCGACTGGTCCGGCGGCGCGGTACGGCTGCTGGAGCGGGCCCGGCCCTGGCCGGAGCGCGACCGGCCGCGCCGGGCGGCGGTCTCGTCCTTCGGGATCGGCGGGACCAACGCGCACGTGATCATCGAGGAGCCGGAGGAAGCCGAGGAGGAGGACCGCCCGGAGACCGTCCGCTCCGGGCCGGGCACCGTTACCCCGTTCCTCGTCGGCGGCAGCGACGAAGCCGGACTGCGGGCCCACGCCCGGGAGTTGGCGACCGCGTTGGCCGACATCGGCGGGGAAACGGCCGCCCTGGATGTCGCCTACTCGCTCGCGACCACCCGCGCGCCTCTCCGGCACCGCGCCGCCGTACTGGCCACCGGCGCCGACGGACTCCTCGCCGGGCTGAGGGACCTGGCCGACGGCACCGACGGCCCCGCACTGCGCAAGGGCACCGCACGCGGCACCGCAAAGGTGGCGCTGCTCTGCGCGGGCCAGGGCGCCCAGCGGACCGGCATGGGCCGTGAACTCGCGGCCCGTTTCCCCGCGTTCGCCGCCGCCTTCACCGAACTGTGCGACGCCTTCACCCCGTTGCTCGACCGGCCCCTGCGCGAGGTGATCGACGACCCCGACAGCGACCTCCTGCACCGCACCGACTACGCCCAACCCGCCCTGTTCGCCTACGAGGTCGCGCTGCACACCCTCCTCGCCGACTGCGGAGTGCGGCCGGACTTCCTGGTCGGCCACTCGATCGGCGAACTGGCCGCCGCGCACATCGCGGGCGTGTTCTCGCGGGCCGACGCGGTACGGCTGGTCGCCGCGCGGGGCCGTCTGATGGCCGAACTGCCCGAGGGCGGGGCCATGTTCGCCGTACGGGCGTCGCCTGCGGACGTGGCGAAACGGCTCGACGAGGAGCCCGGTGCCCGGGTCGCCGTCGCGGCGGTCAACGGTCCCGAGTCCGTGGTGCTGTCCGGTGACGAGGAGGCGGTGTCCGCGCTGGCCGCCCGACTCGGGCGTACGGCGACCCGGTTGCGGGTCAGCCACGCCTTCCACTCGCCGCTGCTCGACCCGATGCTGGACGGGTTGCGGGAGGTCGCCGAGTCGGTTACCTACCACCGGCCGTCCGTACCGGTGGTGTCGACGCTGACCGGCCGCCCGGAGCCGGACGCGATCCGGACCGCCGAGTACTGGGTGCGGCAGGCGCGGGAGACCGTGCGGTTCGCCGACGCGGTGGAGTGGCTGGCGCGCGCCGGAGTGACGGCGTACGTCGAGGCGGGGCCGTCGGTGACGCTGAGCACGGCGGCCGAGGAGTGCGTCGGGCCGGGCTCCGGAGTTCTGTTCACCTCCGCTGCCGAGACGGCCGTGGCCCTGGCGGAGCTGCACGTCCATGGTGTGCCGGTGGACTGGCGGGCCGTGTACGCGGGAACCGGCGCCCGGCGGCGGCCGTTGCCGACGTACCCCTTCCAGCGGCAGCGCTACTGGCTTGACGCCCGTGACCACGACGGCGGTGACGAGCGGAAGCTGGTCGGCGAGGCGCAGCCGGACGCCGACGGGCCCGGGACCCGCTACAGCGGTGCGCTGTCCACCGCGCGGCAGCCCTGGCTCGCGGACCATGTGATCGGCGACCGGGTGCTGGTGCCCGCGACGGTCTTCGCCGAGCTCGCTTTGCGGGCGGCGGGGGCAGACGTGGCCCAGGGCCCGCTGCGGCTGTCCGAGCTGGTCCTCCACGAGCCGCTGGTGCTACCCGCGTCGGACCAGCTGCCGATCCAGGTGGTCGCGGACGCTCCGGACCAGGCAGGCAACCGTCCGGTCACCGTGTGGGCGCGAACGGGAGAGACCTGGACCCGCCATGCCGGAGCGGTGCTCGCCCCGGTCGGCACACCTCCCGCGGCCGCTCAGGACACGCCGTGGCCACCTGCCGGCGCCGAGGAGGTCGCCGTCGACTATCAGCGGCTCGCCGGGTACGGGCACCACTACGGGCGGGCCTTCCGCGCGGTCACCGGGCTCTGGCGGCACGGTGCCGAGATCTTCGCCGAGGTGGCGCTGCGGCCGCGGGAGGCGGCGGACGCCGGCTCGTACACCCTGCACCCGGCGCTGTTCGACGCCGCCCTGCACGCCGCGCTGCTGGCCGAGGGGCCGGGCGAGGCGCGGGGTGAGGGGCCGGGTGGAGCGCGGGGTGAGGGGCCGAACGAGGCCCGGGTTCCGCTCGCCCTCACCGGCGTGACCGTGCACGCGAGGGGCGCCACCGCCGCGCGGGTACGACTGGAGCGGCTGGGCGCCGACGAGGTACGGGTGACGCTGACCGGTGTCGACGGACGGCCCCTCGCCACCGTCGAGTCCCTGGTCACCCGGGTGACGAAGGTCCGCCCGGTGGAGCTGTACAAGGTGGACTGGCGGCCTGCTGGGGAGGGTGGCCACACCGGCACCGAGCATGAACTCCTCGACACCGCAGATCTGTTGGCCAAGGCGGACGAGGACATGCCGGGCCGGGTCCGGGAGCTCGTCACGGCTGCCCTCGCCCGGGTACGCGAGTGGGTCGCCGATACCCGTCCGGGCCGTCTGCTGGTGCTCACCCACCACGCCACCGGGGACGATCCGGACCCGGCGCAGGCCGCGGTGGCCGGGCTGGTGCGCAGCGCCCAGTCCGAGCACCCCGGCCGGATCGTGCAGATCGACGTCCGCGGCGGCACCCTGACGCGCGCGGTATTGGACGCGGCTCTGCGCACCGGAGAACCCCAACTCGCCGTGCACGGAGGCACGGTCCTGGTCCCCAGGCTGGTCGCCACGGGCCCCGCGACCGCCGCTCCCACCGCCCTCGATCCCGACCGCACTGTGCTGATCACCGGCGGCACCGGAGCGCTCGGCGCGAGCCTCGCCCGGTATCTCGTGGCCGAACGCGGGGCGCGGCACCTGCTGTTGGCGAGCCGTGGCGGCCGTACTCCGGACTGGGCCGCCGAACTCCGAGCGGACGTACGGGTGGTGGCCTGTGACGTGAGCGACCGGGCCGCCGTCGACGCGCTGGTCGCGTCCTGCGATCCGCCCTTGACCGGCGTGTTCCATCTCGCCGGAGTGGTGGCCGACGGTGTGGTGGACGGCATGACGCCAGAGCGGGTGGCCGAAGTGCTGGCGCCCAAGGCGGACGCCGCCTGGCATCTGCACGAGGCGACCGCGGGCCTGGGACTGGCCGCGTTCGTGCTGTACTCCTCGGCCGCCGGAATGCTGGGCCGGCCGGGACAGTCCAACTACGCCGCCGCCAACGGCTTCCTCGACGCACTCGCCGAGTACCGGACCGCCCGCGGGCTGCCCGCGCGGTCCCTCGCCTGGGGCCCCTGGACCACCGCCCACGACGACGGCGGCATGGCGGGCCGGGTCGCGCCGCACCTGCTGGCCGGGGACGGGGTGCCCGCCATCACCGAGCCGGAGGGCGTCGAACTGCTGGACTCCGCACTGCGCACGGCGGCACCGGTGCTGGTGCCCGTGCCGTTCGCCCGCGCAGCACAGAGCGGCTCGCCGCTGCCGCTGCTCGCGGACCTGTATCCGGCGCGCCCGGCGCCGGTCACCGTGTCACCGGCGGCCGACCAGGCTCCCGGCGCCTGGCGCAAGAGGCTCGCCGTGACCCCCGAGGCCGACCGCGAGGCCGTCCTGGCCGGTCTGCTCCGCGCCGAACTGGCGGCGGTGCTCGGATTCCCCGACGCGGACGCGTTCCCCGCCGACCGGGAGTTCGGACAGCTCGGCTTCGACTCGCTGACGGCCCTCCAGTTCCGCAACCGGCTCAGCGCGTTCACCCGGGTGCGGCTGGCACCGACGGTCGTGCTCGAACACCCGACGCTGGAGGGGCTGTCGGCGCACCTCCTCACCGCGTTGGGGAAGGCGGGTGCGCTGCCGGAGCCGGCGGACACCCCGACGACGGAGACAGAGACGGCGGATCAAGCAACCTCGCCCGACTACCGGTTCACCACCCTCTACCACCGCGTCCTGCGCGAGCGGGGCCCGCTGGAGGCGATGACCCTGCGGTACGTCGCCTCGTACGCCCTGCCGTCCTTCACCGCGGCCGACCGCGCCCGGTATGCCGTCGAACCCGTCCGACTGACCGGCGCCGCCACCGGCAAAAGCGCCGCGGCGCTCGTCTACCTCCCCGACTACCTCGCCCCCTTCCACCGTGTCCCCACCGGACTGGCCGAACAGTTCGACGGGGAACGGGACGTGTACCTGCTGGAACACCCCGGGTTCGGCGTCCGCAGGGCGGTACCCGACTCGATGGAGACGCTGGCGCGGGCGCACGCCGACATGGTCCGCGAGATCGCCCGGGGCGGTCCTGTCGTCCTGGTCGGCTACTGCGCCGGCGGCGTGATCGCCCACGAGGTGGCACGCCGACTGGCGGCCGACGGTGTGCCGCCGGCCGGTGTCGTCCTGGTCGACTCCCACGCGGGCGTCCTCCAGCGCGGAGACACCCGTGCACTCGCCCTGATGGCCGCCGGTGCCGCCCTGCCGGAGGACGTGGTCGAGGCGTTCGACGACTCGTTGCTGATCGCGGGCGGTGGCTATGCGCGTGTTCTCGAAGGATGGCAGCCGAAGACGGTCCCGGGCTCCCCGCCCGTGCCGACGCTGCTGCTGCGCGGCCGGCCGACCGCCGAGATGCGACGCGCCGACCCCGACGGGGACTGGCCGCCGCACTGGCCGCTGCCCCACGACACCGTCGACGTCCCCGGCGACCACTACTCCGTCGTCCACCAGGACGCCGACTCCACGGCCGCGGCGATCCGCGCCTGGCTGACGAAGTGACCGTCCCACGAGCGAAGGGGAGTTGCCCGATGGACCCCGAGTACGACCTGATCGTCGTCGGTGGCGGGCCGGCCGGCTCGACCGCCGCGGCCGCCGTCGCGATGCGCGGACACCGGGTGCTGCTGCTGGAGCGGGAGACCTTCCCGAGGTACCAGATCGGCGAGTCGCTGCTGCCGGCGACCGTGCACGGCCTGTGCGGCATCCTCGGTGTCGCCGACGAGGTCGCCGAGGCCGGGTTCACCCTCAAGCGCGGCGGGACCCTGCGCTGGGGGCGCGACCCGAAGCCGTGGCAGTTCTCCTTCTCCATGACACCCCGGTTGCCCGAACCCACCGCGACGGCCTTCCAGGTGGAGCGCTCCCGGTTCGACGAGATCCTGCTGCGCAACGCCGCCCGCGTCGGCGCCGAGGTCCGCGAGAGCAGCCAGGTGCGCCGGATCGTCGCCGACGACGAGCGGGTGCGCGGGGTCGAGTACACCGACGGAGACGGCAACGCACGTACCGCATACGGCCGTCACGTCATCGATGCGTCCGGGAACACCAGCCGGGTCCACTCCGGGGTGGGCGGGACGCGCGTCTACTCCGACTTCTTCCGCAACCTCGCCGTGTTCGGGTACTTCGCGGGCGGACGCCGGCTGCCCGAGCCGAACCGGGGCAACATCTTCTGTGCCGCGTTCGACGCCGGCTGGCTCTGGTACATCCCGCTGCGCGACGACCTGACCAGCGTCGGCGCCGTGATCTCGCCCGAGCACCACCCGGCCGTCCAACGGGATCCGCGAGCCGCCTGGCAGGACCTGATCCGGGCCTGTCCGGAGGTCGCCGAGCTGCTCGACGGAGTGCCCGCCGCGACCGAGCCGCCGTACGACCGGGTGCGGGTGCGCAAGGACTGGTCGTACTGGAACACGTCCTTCTGGACGCCCGGCATGGCGCTCGTCGGCGACGCCGCCTGCTTCGTGGACCCGGTGCTGTCCTCCGGGGTCCATCTGGCCACGTACGGAGCCCTGTTGGCGGCCCGTGCGGTCAACTCCGCACTCGACGGCAGTGTGCCCGAGGAACGCGGCTTCGCCGAGTTCGAAGCCCGCTACCGGCGCGAGTACGGGGTGTTCTACGAGTTCCTCGTCGCCTTCTACGACATGGAGCGCAACGACCAGTCGTACTTCTGGTCCGCGAAGAAGGTCACGAAGGTGGACAGCACCGAGGTGGCCGCCTTCGCCGAGCTCGCGGGCGGTCTGGTCTCGGGTGATGCGGCGGTGCTGGGACCGGCGCGGTTCGGGGCCCAGTGGAGTGCCGCGGCGGCCGAACTGGACGGCGCGGTGGGCCGGTTGGCCACCTCGGACGACCGGACGAACCCGCTGCTGTCCACGCGGGTCGTCGGCGAGACCTTCCGGACCGGCAACGACCTCCAGGAACAGGCCCTCTACGGCGGCCCTCTGGACGACACCGCGCCCGCCGCGCCGGGACACCTGGTCGCCTCCGCCGACGGTCTTGGCTGGGAGCGGGGGCTGTGAATGGCCGAACCACTGGTCTGTTGACTTTCGGCTGAGCGAGCCAGAGGATTCCGGGGGTGACCCCTACCGAGTACCCGTCTGCCCGCACCGCCCTCCCCGTCGACCTCGACGAGGCCGCCCACCGCTGTCTCGTCGCCGGGTTCGAAGGCACCACGGCCGTCCCCGACACCCTGAAGCGGCTCATCGACCGCGGGCTCGGCGGGGTCATCCTGTTCACCCGCAACGTGCGCGACGCGGAACAGGTGCGCCGCCTCACCGACACCCTGCGGGCCCTGCGCCCCGACCTGCTGGTCGCCATCGACAACGAGGGCGGCGGCATCGGGCACCTGGTCGCCGCGGGCGCCCCGGAGGTTCCCGGCTCCTACGCCCTCGGCGTCGTCGACGACCCGGCCCTCACCGCCCGCTGCGCCGACGCCCTCGCCGGCCACCTGGCCACCCTCGGCATCACCGCCTCCTACGCCCCCGTCGCCGACGTCCAGCGGGAGTCCGGCAACCCGATCGTGCGCACCCGCGCCTTCGGCTCCGACCCCGAGCTGGTCGCCCGGCACCTGAGCGCCTGGATCACGGCCACCGAGGCACGCGGCATCGCCTCCTGCGCCAAGCACTTCCCGGGACACGGCGGCACGCTCACCGACAGCCACCACGAACTCGCCGTCGACCCGCGGCCGTACGACGCCCTCGACCTCGGTCCCTTCCGGGCCGCGATCGCCGCGGGCGTGCCGATGCTGATGAGCGCGCATGTCGTGTTTCCGGCGCTGGACGCCAACCGGCCGGCCACCCTCAGCCGGCGCATCCTCGGGGATCTGCTGCGGCACGAGCTCGACTTCGACGGGGTGCTGGTCAGCGACGCGCTGGAGATGAAGTCGATCGCGGACCTGTACGGGGAGGCCGCCGGGGCGCGGATCGCCCTCGCCGCCGGGGCGGACCAGGTCATCGTCGCCGTGGCGGATCTGCGGGTGACCCTCGAGTGCCGGGACGCGGTGCTGGAGGCGTTGCGGGACGGGGTGCTGGGGGAGGAACGGATCCGGGAGGCGGCGGGGCGGGTGCAGCGGCTGGTGGAGCGGTATGCGACGCCGGGGGGCGAGGTCGCCGTATGGGACGAAGGGGCGGGGCTGGAGGCGGCTCGGCGGGCGGTGCGGGTGCCTCCGGCGGGTGCGCGGGCGGGTGTGCGGGGGGCGCATGTCGTGGACCTGTTTCCGGCGCCGCATCCTGCGCTGAACTGGGGTGGGGAGGATCTGCTGACCGAGGTGCTGGCCGTTGATCCGACGGCTACGGGGACGGCGGTCGCGGGGGAGCCGGCGGATCCCGCCGCGCTCGTCGAGGTGATCCTGGCCAAGGCCGGGAGTGCGCCGCTGGTCGTGGCCACGTGTGATGCGGGGCTGTATCCGTGGCAGGCCCGCATGCGGGACGAACTGGTGGCACGGCGGCCGGGGGTGGTGCGGGTGGCGACGGGGCTGCCGGAGGAGGGGGCGGTCTGTTCTTACGGGCGGGGGAAGGTGAATTTGCGGGCGGTGGCTGAAGCACTCAACGCTTCGCGGTAAGTGCGGGCCGGTGGGGGCTGGTCGCGTCGTTCCCCGCGCCCCTAGAAGCGCTTACCTTCACGGGATTCGTATGAGCTCCGTGATTCCCCTCGACGCCAGGTAGGCCTCGTCCTCCGCCCGTTCCGCCAGCACCACCGCAGGACGCACCCCCTGCTGGCGCAACCGCGTCCACTCCTCGAAGTACGCCCCGCCCGGTCCCGACACCGATCGCGTGGACGGCGTGCAGTCCAGGACCAAGGCCGTGTTGCGGGGCAGGGCGGCCAGAGGGGCCGCCCGGAGTTCCGCCACCGTCGCCGCCACCGCCTCCGCGATCGGCTTGGGCCGCCCCTCCGCGTCGAACAGCCCCAGCGTGTACTCCAGTTCCGGGAAGTCCGCCAGTGACCGGTCCACGTCGTGGGAGCACCACCACGTCACACCCCACAGGTCCGCGCAGCCCGACGCGTTCAGGATGGTCTCGCGGGCGAAGTGCGGGGCGTCGGCGGCCGGGATGTGGGGTTCGGGGGCGCCCGTCTCCTGGATCCAGACGGGGCGCGAGGGGTCCTCGGCGTAGGCCTTGGCGAGTTCCGTGCCGTACTCGGCGAGGTGCAGGACCTGAGGGGAGCGGGGCCCGTAGAGCTGGGCGCAGCCGCCGGAGAAGACCCACGGGTGGACGGTGGTGACGTCTCCCTTGCGGGCGGAGGCCTCTGGGGTGAAGGGGTGGTCGTCGCCGTACCAGGCCGCGTCGTAGGCGGAGTGCGTGACCAGGCCGCCGTCCGTGCCGAGGCCCTCCCGGGCGGCCGTCAGCAGGGAGTCCAGGTAGTGGTCGACCTCCGCCGCGGTCACCGGGTTGTGCTCGACGAGGTTGTTGAGCTCGTTGCCCAGCTGGAGGCCGATGAGGTTCGGGCGGTCGGCGAGGGCGCGGCCGAGGGTGCGCAGCAGGTCCGCCTGGGCGTCGATCGCCTCCGGGTCGGTGAAGACGTTGCGGTGGTGCCAGCTGCGGGTCCACTCCGGGTAGAAGTCGAAGCTCGACAGATGGCCCTGGACGCCGTCCACCAGCACGTCGAGGCCCGCCTCGGCGGCCAGGTCGACCAGCTGCGCCAGCTGGTCCACGGCGGCGGTGCGGATCAGCGTGCGATTGGGCTGCAGGAGCGGCCAGAGGTGGAAGACCCGGACGTGGTCGAGGCCGAGCCCGGCTATCCGGTCCAGATCCTCGCGGGTGCGGGCCGGATCGAAGTCGTGCCAGGCGTGGAACCAGCCGTGGCGGGGCGTGTAGTTGACGCCGAAGCGGAGCGTGCGAATGGGATCCTCCTCGGGCCGGGCCCTTGTCCTGCACGAATGTATCAATCACCATAGTCATCGATGGGTAATGATTTGAACCATGAACGGCGTGACGGGCGCGACCTGGTCATTGGTCTCGACGCCGGCGGCACCCGCACCCGTGCGGTCCTCGCCGCCGCCGACGACGGTCGCGTGCTGGGCGAGAGCACCGGCGGTCCCGGCAACGCCATGACGGTTCCGGTCCCGCAGCTCACCGACCACCTCACCGAGACGCTCGCCCGAGTGCTGCCCGAGGAGGCACGCGCCCGGGTCGTGGCCGTGACCGGCGGTTTCGCGGGCGCCACGGCGGCCTCCGACGACGATCCCGGCACCGGCAGGGCCCGCACCGCCCTCACCGAGGCCCTGCGCCGCCTCGCCGTCCCGACCGGCCGGATCGGGGTCTGCAGCGACATCGAGGCCGCCTTCGCCGCCGCCCCCGGTACCCCCACCGAGGGCCTCGCCCTGGTCGCGGGCACGGGCGCGGTCGCCATGCGCATCGCCGACCGGCACGCCACGACCACTGTGGACGGCGACGGCTGGCTCCTCGGCGACGAGGGCAGCGGCTTCTGGATCGGCCGCAGCGCGGTCCGCGCCGCCCTGCGCATGGCCGACGGCCGCGGCCGTCCGACCGTCCTCGCCGGCCGGCTCGGCCACGCCCTGGACCTGCCGGTCGACGTCCTCCCGAAGGGCGGAATCCCTTCCTACGACCGTGGCGGCACCGTCCTGCCGAGCGGTACCGCGTCCCACCCCACCGGCGTCCCCGGCTGGGAACGCGCCCGGCGTGAGGACTTCCGCCGCCATCTGCTGCCCGCCGTCATGGCCGATCCGCCGATCCGGCTGGCCCGCTTCGCCCCGCTGGTCGCCGAGGCGGCCGCCGAGAAGGACGCCGTGGCCGAGGCGATCCTGAGCGAGGCGGCGGACCACCTGCTGGAGACCGTACGGGCGCTGGACCCCCACCCCGGTGAGCGGATCGTCGCCACGGGCGGGCTCCTGGGTCCCAAGGGGCCGCTCACCGCCCCGTTGGCCGAACGGCTGCACGCGCACGGTCTGACCCTGGACTGGGTGGCCGACGGCTGCCCCGGCGCGGTCGCCCTCGCACGGCTGGCGCACCGGTCGTGAGCGATGCCCTGTACCGCGACGCCACCGCCCCGCTCGACGCCCGCGTCCGGGACCTGCTGTCCCGGATGACCCTGCGCGAGAAGGCCGGCCAGCTCAACCAGCGGATGTACGGCTGGGACGCCTACCGCCGCACCCCCGACGGCGGCTTCGAACTCACCGAGGCCCTCTACGCCGAGACCGACCGCTTCGAGGGGCTCGGCGCCCTGTACGGCCTCCAGCGCGCCGACGCCTGGTCCGGGATGGACCACGGGAACGGACCCGGCGCGCGGGACGGGGCCGCCCTCGCCGAGCTGGTGCAGCGGCATGTCGTGGACCGGAGCCGGCTCGGCATCCCCGCGCTGTTCGTCGAGGAGGTCCCGCACGGTCTCATGGCCCTCGACGGCACCGTCCTCCCGGTCAACCTGGCGATCGGCGCCACCTGGGACCCCGACCTGTACGAGCGTGCCGCCGCCCACGCCGCGGCCGAACTCCGGGCCCGTGGCGGCCATGTGGCCCTCGTCCCCGCGCTGGACATCTCCCGCGACCCGCGCTGGGGCCGCACGGAGGAGTGCTTCGGCGAGGACCCGTACCTCGCGGCCCGGCTGACGGAGGCGTTGGTCCGGGGAATGCAGGGCGCCTGCGCGGACGGGCTCTTCGCCGCCGACAAGGCGCCCGTCGTCCTCAAGCACTTCGCCGGGCAGGGCGCCACCGTCGGCGGCCGCAACTCCGCGGAGTCGGAGCTGGGTTGGCGTGAGCTGCACGAGATCCACCTGCCCGCCGCCCGGGCCGGTGTCCGCGCGGGCGCCGCTGCCGTCATGGCCGCGTACAACGAGGTCGACGGCATGCCCTGCTCCGGCAACCGCGCCCTGCTCACCGGGCTGTTGCGCGAGGAGTGGGGCTTCGACGGGCTCGTCATGGCGGACGGCCTCGCCGTCGACCGGCTGGCCCGGATCACCGGCGACAAGGTCTCCGCTGGGGTGCTCGCCCTCAACTCCGGTGTGGATCTGAGCCTTTGGGACGAGGGCTTCACCCACCTGGAGGAGGCGGTCGAGCGAGGACTGGTCAAGGAGAGCGTCCTCGACGCCG
>NZ_JBHVYZ010000014.1:50506-67047 GCF_042880295.1 Streptomyces sp. NPDC058307 | reverse complement strand
CAGCGTCCTCGACGCCCTGCGCAGGCTCGCCCCGCCCGGCCTCGACATCCGCCACGCCCAGGGCTGTTCCCTCACCGGTGACGACCTCTCCGGCATCCCGGCGGCGATCGCCCTGGCCGCCGCGTCCGACCTCGCCGTGCTGGTGCTGGGCGGCAGCAGCGCCCGTACCCCGGAGACCGAGTTCGACGCCAACGGGGCCGCGCGCACGGCGGTGTCCGAGATGACCTGCGGCGAGGGCGTCGACCTCGCCGGGCTGCGGCTGGGAGCCGCCCAGTACGCGCTGCTGGACGCCGTGGTGGCGACCGGCACCCCGACCGCGGTCGTGCTGGTCCAGGGGCGCCCGCACGTGCTGCCGGACACGGCGCCCGCCCTGCTCACCGCCTGGTATCCCGGCCCGTGGGGCGGCGAGGCGATCGCCGAGGTGCTGCTCGGACTCGCGGAACCGGCGGGCCACCTGCCGGTGTCCGTTCCCCGCTCGGCGGCCCAACTCCCCGTCCACTACAACCACAAGGACACCGAGTACGGCGGATACGTCGACGAGAGCGCCGAGGCGCGGTACTCCTTCGGGCACGGGCTGTCGTACACGAGCTTCGCGTACGGCGAGCCACGCCTCACGGGACGCACGGTCGAGGTGGAGGTCACCAACACCGGTCGGCGGTACGGGCGTTCGGTCGTCCAGGTCTATCTGCGCCGGCTGATCACCCGCACCTGGCCGCGCACCCTCGAACTGTGCGCGTTCGAGGGTGTGAGCCTGGCGCCGGGCGAGCGCCGTACGGTGACGCTGTCCCTGTCCCTGGAAGGCCTCGACGGCACCGTCGAGATCAGGGTCGCCGCGTCCGCCCGGGAGGCGCTCGGAGCCCCGGGTCAGAGTTTGACGGCCCCCGACGACACGCCCTTGTAGAACCACCGCTGGGTGATCACGAACAGCACCAGAACCGGGACCACGGAGATCACCGAACCGGCCATGACCATCCGCTGGTCGTAGCCGAACGACGAGCTCTGCAGGCGCGAAAGCCCCAGTGTCAGCGTCATGTTGCTCTCGGAGCGCAGCACGATCAGCGGCCACAGGAAGTCGTCCCAGGCGCTGATGAAGGTGTTGATGACGACCACCAGGATCGCGCCCCACGCGGACGGCAGATACAGGTGCCGGAAGCGCTGCCACTCGTTCGCGCCGTCGAGCATGGCCGAGTCCTCGATCTCGCGCGGGACCGCGAGGAACGCGCCGCGCATGAGGAGGACGTTGATGGCGCCGACGAAGCCGGGCAGCCACACCCCGGCCAGGCTGTCGACCAGGCCCATGTCCCGGATGCTCAGGAACAGCGAGACCATGATCGACTCGAAGGGGAACATCATCGAGGCGATCAACACCACCCAGACCGCCCTGCGACCCTTCCAGCCGGGCTTGGAGAGCATGTAGCCGGCGGTGGTGGAGAACACCAGCTGGCTGGTGACCGACAGGGCGACCACGATCAGGCTGTTCTTGATGTACGTGCCCACCGGCACCTGGTCGAAGACGGTCCGGTAGGCCCGCAGGGTCGGATGGTGGGGCAGCAAAGTGGCGTTGGAGCCGAAGACGTCCTCGCCGGTGCTCTTCAGGGAGGCCAGCAACTGCCAGAGCAGCGGGCCCACGGTGAGGCCGAGGACCAGGAACAGCAGCAGATAGCGGACGACCAGCTCGCGGGGGCGGCCGTAGTCCCGCCAACGCGGCACCAGGCGGCGGCGCTTGGGGGCGACAGCGGTCGTCGTCATGCCTCGTCCTCCTTCGTCAGGCGCTGCGCCAGCAGGGTCAGCCCCAGCGTCAGCAGGAACAGGGCCACGCTGACGGCCGAGCCGTAGCCGGCGTTTCCGGTGAGGGGGTCCAGGCCGACGTCCCGGATGTAGAACGGCAGGGTGCGGTCGGCGCCGCCGGGGCCGCCGGTGGAGCTGCCGAGCATGTAGATCTCGGTGAACACCCTGAGCGAGCCGATGCCGGTGAGGGTGCCGACGAGCATCATGGCCTGCCGTACGCCGGGCACGGTGATGTGCCAGAAGCGGCGGGCCGCGCCGGCGCCGTCCATGGCGGCGGCCTCGTGGAGCTCCTTGGGGACGTTCCCGAGGGCGGCCAGGTAGAACACCATGTACCAGCCGAGGCCCTTCCACAGCGTCAGGCCCATCGCGGACAGCAGGATCAGCCAGGAGTCGGAGAGGAAGGGGATGGCCGACCTGATCAAGTGGGCTTTCTGCAGCCAGGTGTTGACCAGTCCGTCGTCGGCCAGCAGCCACTGCCAGCTCAGACCCACGACCACGCTGGAGGCCAGCACCGGAGTGTAGAAGGCGGACCGGAAGAAGCCGATGCCCGGCAGGTTCTTCTCCACCAGTACGGCGAGGAGCAGGGGCAGCAGCACCATCAGCGGTACGACGATCAGCGCGTACAGGATGCTGTTGCGGGTCGCGAGCCAGAAGTCCGAGTCGTCCAGCATCCGCGTGTAGTTGTCGAGCCCGACGAAACTCGACGCGCCCCCCAGCGGCTTGGCGTCGGTGAACGACAGCAGGACCGTGTTGAGGAACGGGAACACCCCGAAGATCACCGCGCAGGCGATCGCGGGCGCGGTCCACAGCCACGGCAGCCACCAACGGCGGTACATGGCCGCCCCGTTGGCGCCCGGGGCGGGCCCCGGCAGGACGGCCCTGGCGATGCGACGGGCACGGGACGGGGCCGGGCCCGGCACGGAGACAGTGCGCTCCGTACCGGGCACGGACACCGGCTGCGTGGTGTGCGTCGCCGCCATCAGCTGCTCTGCTTCAGCAGCTCGTTCGCCTTCTCCTGGGCGTCCTTGACCGCGTCCGCCGCGCTCTTCTTGCCCTGCATGGCGAGCTGCACCTGGCCGACTATGGCGTTCTGCACGGCCGAGGAGATGTTGGTCTGGTAGGCGGTCGCCGTCTTCAGCTGCTCGGCGACCAGCTTGCGGGCCTGGGCGAACGGGTCGTCACCGGTGACCTTCTGGAAGAACGGGTCGTCCAGCGAGGCCGAGGTGGTCGGGAAGATCACCACGTTCGGGTCCTTGCACCAGGCGGTCTGGTTCCGGGCGTTGGTCAGGAACTTCGCGAACGCCAGGGCCGTGGGGGCGTTCTTGCTGGTCGCCGCGGTCGCGATGTACTGCGGGGCGGCGGTGGTGTGGCCGAGCGCGTCGAAGGGCTGCTGGCCGACGGCCGTCTTGTCGTAGACCGACGGGCTGTTCTGCTTCACGAACCGCACGAAGCTCGGGTTGGTCGAACCGTAGGCGACCTTGCCCTGGCTGTAGAGGGTGGAGGGGTCGTTGCTGGAGGACAGCGAGTCCTTCGGCATCGCGCCCTCCTTGTACAGCTTGGCCATCCACTCGACCCACTGGACCGTGCGCGGATCGTCGGCGAAGACGGCGGACTTGCCGTCGGCGGAGAGCGTTCTGATGTTCATCTGGTCCCAGTCGGCCGGGATCCGCCACACCGGGTTGGCCATCGTCGCGTAGAACGTGCCCTTGGCCGCCTTGGCGACCTTCTCGTAGTCGGCGAACAGCCCGAAGATCGTGGTCGGCGGCTTGGCCGGGTCGACGCCCGCCTGCTTCAGCAGATCGGTGTTGTACGTCAGCAGGACGCCGCCGGTGTACCAGGGCAGCACCGTGTGCACCGAGGCGCCCGAGGAATCCTTCATCACGCTCGACTTCCAGAAGGCCGGCACGAACGGCTTCGAGGCGTCGGGGTCCTTGACGCCGAGGTCGAGCAGGTAGCCGGCCTTGGTGAGCGAAGTCGCGGTCGGGGAGTCGGTGTTGAGGACGTCCGGCAACGTGCAGGCCTGGGCGTCGGCAACCGTGCGCTGGCTGAACGTGGCGTCACCGGGGTCGTCGATCCACTTCACCTCGGTGCCGGGGTGGGCCTTCTCGAAATCCTTGATCACTCCGTTGAAGAAGGCCCCGAAGTCTTTCTTCAGGTTGGTCGTCTGGAAGGTGATGCTGCCCTTGACCTCGCCGGTGAGCTTGCCCGACCCGACGTTTCCCTTGTCGACCTTGCAGCCGCCGGCGGTGGCGGCACCGCTGTCGGATCCGCCGCCGAGGCCGCAGCCGGTGGCCGCGAGGGACAGAACGGCGATACAGGTCAGGGTGCGGGTCAGTCTCTTTGCACTCATGTGATGCCCTCCACGGCTGGTTCAATGAACCAACTCCGACTCCGGTTGATGAAAAGGTGGACCAGAATTCATCGGAGGTCAATGGTTTCCTGTGTTGCGTTTAGGTTCCGTACGAGATCAGTGCCGGTGTTCGTGGTCCGGGTGCGAGGGGTCGCCGGGGTGCTCGTGCCCGTGGGTGTAGATCACACCGTGGCGTGCCTGGTCCAACCAGCCGAAGAAGGCGCGTCGGCCCGCCGCTTGCCGCAGCTCGCGTGCGATGCCGTCGCGGACGTCTTCGTACGGCTGGAGATCCTGCGGTGCCGCCGTCTCCCCGAAGGGGTCCACGCCACGCCTGAGGGCGTCCGGGGTGAGGAAACGGTCCCGGTTGCGGTCGTAGTAGTCCCGTACGGCCGCCTCCGGGACCCTCTGTTCGGCTTCCAGGGCGGCGAGGAGGGTGCGGGCGGCGGGGGAGTGGGCGAGGGCTGCGGCGACGATGCTGCCGAGGTCCGCCACGTCTGTCTCGGCGACGGCCAGGACGGAGGCGGGTGACGCCTCTTCCGGTATGCGCAGGCCACGGTCTGCGCAGGCCCTTCGGGCGAGTTCGTCGGTGACGATCACTTGGGTGGCCCAGCGGCGGCGTTGTCTCGCGACGGAGGGGGGTTCGGTCTGTCGTCGGGCGGGTTCGGGTTCGTTGTGGCTGGTCGCGCCGTTCCCCGCGCCCCTGAAGGGCGCTTCCAGGAAGGCGTTCACCCGTGCTGTCGGGAGTGGTTCGCCATCTATCAGTGCCGCGTGTTCCGGCGTCACGCAGTCACCTCCAGGGGGATCGCCCTCGTGTACGCCACCTGGCCGTGCCACGCGGCCTTCGCCATGAGCCAGTACGCGCCCGGGGGGATCGACGAACCGTCCAGCTCGATCACGAACTCCCGCTGCTCCCCGCCCGGCACCGTGAAGCCCTGCAGTCCCGGCCCCACCCCCTGCCACGTGCCCCAGGGCGACACCGCCCACAGCTGACCGCCGACCGGGCCCCGGGTGGTGTTGCGCAGGCTCACCGGAACCTGAGCCCGCTCATCTCCGCGCAGGGTGACCCGGTCGGCGGCCAGGTCGCACACCAGGCCCCGCCCCGGAGGCGGTCCGCCTGGTACGTCGAGGCCCACGACGTCCTCGTACAGCTGGCCGCCGTACGGCAGCCGGGCCGTGAGCCAGTGCCGGCCGGGCTCGGCGCCCGGTGGCGGTGTCACCGTCACCTCGGCCAGCGAGAAGCCGCCGGGCCCGAGCGCGTACGGCAGTTGGAGGGGCTCGACGGACCAGCCGGGCGGCACGTCGAGGGCCACCGTGCCGTTCGCCGACGTGTCCGTGAGCTCGGAGCTGATCCGGACCGTGGCGGTGACGGGGCCGCTCGCGGTGAGCGCGGTGGGGGAGAGGTGGACGGACACCGGCATGTTGCCGCGTGGGGCGGGGCCGGAGTTGTGCAGCCAGTAGCGGGTGTGGACGGGCTGGGCGGGCTCGTGGGCGGCGACGCCGGGGTCGGTCGTCGGCTCGGGTGCCAGCGGGGGTGCGGCCAGGACGGTGGCCACCTCGAAGCCGGTGAGCGCGGTCTCCAGTGCCCCCTCGCCGTCCGGGAGCAGGGACTCCCCGGGCCTTTCCAGTACGTCCGCCCGGGCGCCCTCGGTCCAGGCGACCGGACCGCGCACCCGCGCCCGCACCGGCCGCCCGTTCACCTCGTGCACGCGGACGACGACTCCGCGCCCCGGATCCGCGGGAGCCGCGCTGCCCCTGGCCAGCGGGGAGCCCAACGGCTTGAAGGCGTCGAGGAGCACCTCGCGGGCCGGTTCCACCTCCAGCAGGGAGGTCCGGCGGGGCAGGAGTGCGGACTCGCTCCCGGCGCGCAACCGGGCCGTGAGCGGATGGTTGAACTCATGTCCACGTGCCGGAAGTTGGAGGTCCCGCCAGTCGCCCTCGCCCGCGACGACCGCGTACTCGAAGGTGTGCGACCAGCGCTGGAGCTGGAAGCCCGAGCCGTCGGGGGCCGTGCGGCTGGGCGGGTCGATCCAGACGCCGGACGGCCAGCCGGTGCAGGAGCGCATCAGGGACATGTAGAGGTCGCCGGAGGTGGTGACCACACAGCCGGGAGTGCCCCGGTTCAGCACCGCGAACCCGCGCCCGTCCCAGGCGTCACCGGGCGGGAGAGCCTCGCCGCCGCCTGCCGCCGTGGCCGTGACGGTGAAGTCGTCCAGGTCGGTGACCAGCGCGTCGACCGCCTTGGCGTCACCGGCGGGGTCGGCCCCCGCGATCACCAGCAGCGGCAGCCGCTCCAGGTCGCGCAGGTCGGCGCCGGGCACCCACTCCTCGCGCAGGGAGGCGCGCGGCGCGACCCACACGGCCGCCACGCCCCGCTCGTCGATCTGGCGGCGCAGCTCACGGCGGGCGGCCGGGTCCATGGCGAGCGCCTCGGCGACCAGGGAGTTGCGCTCGGGGCCGCCGACGGCGATCCGGATGTCGGGAAGGTTGGAGTCGACCTCGAGGTCGCCGTAGCGGGGGCCGCCCGCGATGGTCGAGGTCGCGGTGACGCCCGCGCGGACCAGGGCCGCCGCGAGCGGGGTGCCCAGCTCACCCGCCTCGTCCCAGTCGGCGTAGACCAACTCGGCCACCCCGATGGACCGTTGGCCCAACAGGGCGCCGGAGTCGTCCCGCAGGGCCACCCGTGCCGTTGATCCCAGTGCGAACCAGGTGTTGGCCGGGTTGTCCAGCGTCCACGGGAACCGCTCGCTGTCCACCTCCACGAACCCGAACCCCCGCCCGATGACCGCGTCGGCGACCTCGTGCACGGGCAAGCCACCCCGCACGTCGGAGGGCCAGCGGACCCGGATGAGGCGGTCGGCGCCGTCGTAGCCGTCGATCGTCGTGGTGATGTCGAGGCGGTCGACGCCCGTCCAGAGGGTCAGCTGCTGCGTGTACGCGAAGACGCCGAGGTCGGCGCGGACGGTGATCCGGGACCCGGCCGGGGAGTGCTCGACCTCGATGTCCGCGCTCACGTCCCGGCTGCGCGCGGCGGTCGTGCCGGTCGGGGTGAGGTGCCAGGGGCCCTCGCCGAAGCGCGGGTGCCTCGGGTACTCCTCCTGGACGACCAGCTCGTTGCCGATGTCACCGGCGGGCAGCAGTTCCCGGCCGCCCTCGGCCAGGGCGCGCAGGCTGTTCACGGTGCCGCCGCGCGCGGGGTCGACCGTCACCTCGTAGAACTCGTTGCGAATGGCCGTGCCCTCGCCGGAGGTCCACTCGGGGAGTGAACCGGCCGCGAGCGGAAGGGACTTGAGGCCCATGCCGGGTACCTGCGGGACGACGACCCGCAGGGTGCCGTCCTTCTCGCGTACGGCGGGCAGCGGCTGGAAGTCGTCGCCGACCGGTACCAGGCCCGGGTCGTCGACGGTCAGCACGTCCTGCCGTTCCCAGGTGGCGGAGTTGAAGACCACCAGGTCGGGACCGGTGCCCGGCTCGACCCGGTCGGCCAGCGCCTTGGTCGCGTCGGCGTGCACGGTCTCGGCGAGGTCGGCCAACTCCCGCCAGCCGGTGAGGAGATCGATGTACACCTGGTCCGACTCGGAGCCGGTGACGGCGTCGTGGTGGGCGCCGTAGACGAGCTGCCGCCACGCCTTGTCGAGGGCGGCGTCCGGATAGGGGTGCCCGGTGACGAGGGAGGCGAGGGTCGCCCAGGCCTCCGCGTCGGCGAGCAGCGTCTCGCCGTACCGCTGGGCCTGCTTGGTGTCGATGTAGGAGACGTCCTTGCCGGTGTAGATCGGGTTCATGTCCCGGGTCTGGGGTGAGGCCCTGCGGCGCTCGGCCGCCAACTCGGCGCGTACGGCGGCGAAGAAGTCCCGCGGGATGCCGGAGACGAACCTCGGCCAGACGTAACGGGCGTTCCAGTCCCGGTGGATGTCCATCACCCAGCGGCACGGCGGCGCGTAGTCCCCGCCGACCGGGAGCAGCACATTGCGGGTGAGCGCGACCTTCTTCAGTCCCTGGAACAGCTTGAGGGCGGCGGCCTCGGCCTCGGGCAGGGCGGGCGCGCTGTCGATCGCCCAGCCGGCGGCGTAGTGGTTGACCATGTACGCGGTCAGCAGCCCGCGTCCCGAGGGGGCGATCCACTCGAACTCGGCCGGGAACTGCAGCCGCCCGGGATCGCGCGGCTCCTCCCCGAACACCGACATCGTCGGCCCCCACTGGTGGTGAGGCCCGCGCGCCCACGAACTGGAGGTCACCCCCGCGTCCGCCATCAGCCCCGGGAACTGCGGATCGTGTCCGAACGCGTCCAACTGCCAGGCGGTCTGCGGGGACGCCCCCATGATCCCGCGCTGGAACCCGTCGCCGTACAGCGCGTTGCGTACGGTCGCCTCGGCGCCGGTGAGGTTGGTGTTCGGCTCGTTGTAGGTGCCGCCCATGAGCTCGACGCGCCCGGTGCGGATCAGTTCGCGCAGGAAGGCGCGCTCCTCGGGGAAGGCGTCCCAGTAGGGCTTGAGGTAGTCGACCTCGGCGAGCACGAAGGTGTACGCCGGGTCGCGCCGGGCCAGATCGCTGTGGGCCCGCACCAGGCTCATCCCGGAGTCGCCGGGGTAGCCGAAGGGGCGGGCGGGCAGGCCGGTGGAGGCGGGGTCGTCAATGACGTCCCAGGTCTCGGTGTAGGCGGCCTGCGTGTTCCACCAGACGGGGTCGTAGTGGAAGTGGCTGACCATGAACATGGTCCAGCCGGGCTCGGCGACCGTGAACTCCCCGCCGGCGGTCGCGGTGTGGTCTCCGTCGGTCGCGGTGACCGTGATCGGCCCGCCGGCGCCGGTCACGGGTATCTCGGCGCGTACGGTGCCGTCCTCGCCGACGGTGACGACGCTCTCCCCGGTGCCGCGTCCCCCGACCGTCACCCGGACCGAGCGGCCCGGGAGGTGCTCGATCCCGGCCGACACCACCTGGAGCGGTTGCTCGGGGGTACCGACGAACAGCTCGGTCGACTCAACAGAGGTGACGCGCATGGGGCTCCTACGAGATGACTCGGGGGAGCCCCATCCTGGCACCGAGAGGATGATTCAAACAACCATCATTGTGTTATCTCGGTGGTTCATCCATGCATGATCGCCGGCGGTCAACGTGTGCGGCGGGCCTTCACCGCGTGCTGCGGGGTGATGTGGTCGGTGAGCGCGAGGGAGGCGCTGGCCCGCTGGTAGGCGACCTGGCCGACCCGGACGTAGAGGCAGTCGACGATCATCAGGACGGAGTGCCGGCCGCCGATGCTGCCGGTGCGGAAACTGGTCTCCGAGGTCGCGGAGATGAGCCGGATGTCGGCGGCCCTGGCCAGCGGGGAGCGCGGGTCGGTGGTGATGGCGATGGCGGTCGCGCCCCGCTCCTTGGCCATCTCGAAGGGTTCGAGGGTCTCGCGGGTGGCGCCCGAGTGCGAGATGCCGATGGCCACGTCGGCCGGGGTGAGCAGGGCCGCGGAGGTGGCCGCGCCGTGCACCTCGGTCCAGCTGCGGACCTGGCAGCCGATGCGGAACAGCCGGGTCTCGGTCTCCTGGGCGACCGCACCGCTGCCGCCGACGCCGTACACGTCGATGCGGCGGGCCTTGGCCAGCGCCTGGGCGGCGCGCTCCAGGGAGTCGAGGTCGATGCGCTCGATCGTTTGCTGGATCGCGCGCAGGTCCGCGCTGCCGACCACCTGGACGACCCGCTCCAGACTGTCGTCCGGGGAGATGTCGGGACCGATCTCGGCCGACCCCCAGTCGGAGACCTCGCCGCGGCCGCGCTCCTGGGCCAGCTCGATCAGCAGATGCTGGTAGGAGTCGAGTCCGACGGCGCGGCAGAACCGGGTCACCGTGGCCTGCGAGGTCCCGGTGCGGCGGCCCAGCTCGGCGGCGGAGCAGTGGGTGACGGCGGCCGGATCCTCCAGGATCAGCTCGCCCACTTTCCGCAGGGATCCGGGCAGCCGGGGCAGCTCGGTGCGGATCAGTGTGGTGACGTCGGTCGGAGGCATGGAAAGAAGGTAACAGCCACCCTTGGAGCCGTTCAGTGAATACCAGGACCAACTCTGGACGTGGTTTGTTAATTCAATCACTGATGATTGTATGGTGGTTTCATCCATCAGTGGGGAGTGTCGCGTGTCCGTCGAGTCAGTCAGCGCCCAGGGCTTCGCCGAACAGAGCCTGGAGGTCCTCCGCCGTGTCACCGAGGCCGCCCGCGAGGACGTGCGCCGCGCCGCCGAACTGATCGCCGACTGCATCCGTGCCGACGGTGTGATCCACGCCTTCGGTACCGGCCACTCCCAGGCGATGGTCCTGGAGGTCGCAGGCCGCGCGGGCGGCCTGGTACCCACGAACCGGCTCCAGATGTCCGACCTGGTCCTCTACGGCGGTGCCGCGCCGAGCGTGCTCGACGACCCGCTGCTGGAGCGTGAGCCGGGGGTGGCCGTGCGCCTGTACGACCTCGCCGCTCCCCGGCCCGGGGACCTCTTCGTGATCATCTCCAACTCCGGTGTCAACAACGTCATCGTGGAGATGGCGCTGCATGCCAAGGAGCGGGGGCACAAGATCCTCGCCATCACGTCCCTCACGCACACGGGGGCGGTGCCCGCGGGACACGCGAGCGGGAAGAAGCTCGTGGACCTGGCGGACGTGGTGCTGGACAACGCGGCTCCGGTCGGGGACGCGCTGCTGGCGCTGCCGGGGGGTGGGGCGGTGGGGGCGCTGTCCACACTGACCGGGGTGATGCTGGTGCAGATGGCTGTCGCGGAGGCTTCGGGGCTGCTGCTTGCCGCGGGTGAGCGGCCGCCGGTTTACGTGTCGGCCAACGTGCCGGGTGGGTTCGAGGGGAACCTGGAGCTGGAGAAGAAGTACGCGGGGCGGGTGCGGCGTACGGCGACTTAGGCGTTGTGGTGCCGCCAGGTGTTCAAAGGGCCTTGTTCAAAGGGCCTTTCGGTGCACCAGGGCCGACATGCACAGCACCCCGGGCAGCAGCGGCAGCCACACCGTCAGGACGCGGTAGCCGATGAGGGTCGCCGTGCCGAGGCTCACCGGGACGCCGTAGACGGCGAGGGTGAAGACCATGGCCGCGTCCACCGGCCCGATGCCGCCGGGCGCGGGCACGGACCCGACCGCGCTGCTCGCGGCGAGGAACGCGAACGCGACCTGCGCCCAGGACAGCGTCACCCCGAGCGAGGCGCCGACCGCGTGGATCACGCTCGCCTGGAGCAGCGGCGCGGCGGCCGCGCCGCCCCACAGGGCGAGGACCCGGCTGGGCATGGTGTGCAGCTGGCGGGCGTCGGTCAGGGCGGTGCGCACGAACGTGACCGCCGGGCGGCGCAGCGGGCGGACGAGGGTCAACAGCAGCAGCGTCGCGCCGAGTCCGAGTCCCGCGGCCACCAGGGGCAGGAACAGCACGCGCCGGTCCGGGACGAGATCACCGAGCCGCAGCAGGCCGGGCAGGGCGACCACGAAGCCGATCAGGACGAGCGTCTTGGCGATCGGCCTGACCAGCGTGTACAGGGCGAGTGAGGCGGTGGCGCGGGCCAGCGGGACGCCCTGCCCGCGAAGGAAGCGCAGGGTGACGGCGTGGGCGCCGAGGCTCGCCGGCAGTACGTGGTTGGCGGCGCCGGCGGCGAACTGCGAGGCGACCAGGAGCCCCGTCGGCAGCCGCTCGGGCAGCGCGCCCTGCCGTACGACGGAGGCGGAGATCCAGCCCAGGCACGTGTAGCAGAACCCGACGAGCAGCCAGCCGGGATCCGCCGAGGCCAGCCGCGCGGCGCCGTCGTACAGGGCACGCCGGTCCAGCACCGCCCAGACGCCGATGAACAGGAGGGGGAGCGCGGTGAGCAGACGGCGGGTGAGGCGGCTCAGGGAGCGGCGGCAGGCGGCGGGAGCGGGAGCCGGTGCGCTGATCGGGAGCGGGGCCGGGGCGGGGGCGGGGAGCGGACCCGGGGGACCTTCGAGCGGAAGCAGGGACACGGCGCACGTCGTCCTTTCGCGTCATGCCCCGTGCGGGACACGGGGCATGACGGAGGCAAGGCGATGCAGAGAGGACGAGGGAAACGTGCCCACTCGGCGTGACGTTCAAATGTCCGGCAGCCGAAGGAGCGCGGGCGGGTGGGCGGCACAGGGTGGGGCGGCGTGGGGCGGACCCGGCGGTCGGAAGCAGCGAGGTGCGGCGCGAGAAATACGAGAAATATCGCAGAGCCCTCATACGAGCGCCCCCGGCCGGCCGTCCCTCAGGGGAGGAGTAACTCTGCGCGCGGTCGAATTCCGGCCAACAGGCGTTCGGCGGGGAAGCCCGGAGTTCGGTATCCCCACACCGGTACGAGGCCTGGTTCAGGGGACGCGGTACGGTGACCGGCCGGCCGGATCCGGCCAGGGCCGCCCCGATCCCGTCATCCGCTGACACTGCCCGTCGATATCGTCGAACACGCATCCGTGGGGCGGGCGGTACGGCGATCGGGGAACGATGCTCCAGGTACGTCTTCTCGGTCCGGTGGAGGTGTGGGAGGGGAACCTGCGGGCCCCGCTCGGCGGGGTCAGACCCCTGGCGGTCCTGTCCGCACTCGTGGTCCACCTGGGCGAGGTGCTCTCCACGGAACGGCTCGTGGACTGTGTCTGGGACGAGCAGGCGCCCGCCACCGCCAGCGCCCTCGTCGCCACCCATGTCTCCGCGGTACGCCGCGCCCTGGCCCGCGTCGGCGAGGCGGAGGTGATCCGCACCCGGCCGCCGGGATACGTCGCCGACCTCGACGCAGCCCAGGTCGACGCCCGCCGCTTCGAGGAACTGCTCACGTCGGGCCGGGCCGAGGCCGCCGCGGGCCGCGCGGGCGAGGCCGCCGAGCTGCTGTCCGAGGCGCTGGGGCTGTGGCGGGGGCAGGAGGCTCTCGAAGGGCTGGGCCAGTCCTTCGCCCGGATCGAGGCGGCCCGGCTCGCCGAACTGCGGTTGGTCGCCCAGGAGGAGTCCTTCGGCCTCCAGCTGGAACTCGGCCGCGCGGACCGCACGATCGCCCCCCTGCTCGCGCACGTCGCCGCCCACCCCCTCCGGGAACGGCCGCGCGGCCAGCTGATGACCGCCCTGTTCCGCACCGGACGCGTCTCCGACGCCCTGCGTACCTACCAGGAGGGCCGCGAGGTCCTGCGGGAGGAGCTGGGCATCGACGCCGGGCCGGAACTGCGGACACTGCACAAGGCCGTCCTCACCAACGACCCCGCCCTGCTCGGTCCCGGCCCGGGTCCCCGTGGCTCCTCGCTGCTCTCCACCGAGTCCGGGCCCCACGCCTCCTCGCCGCACGGAACCCGTCCCGCGCCCCATGCCGCCGCACCGCACAGCACCGGGCCCCGGCCCCCCGCCGCCTCCTCGCCGCACGGCACCGGCTCCCGGCCGTCGGCCCAGGACGCGGACGGGCTCTCGCGGGCCCGGCAGCGGGCCACGGACCCGGCGGCCGCCGCCGGCACACGCCCCGGCACGCATGCACGGCCCGCGCCCTCCCATCTCCCCCCGGACATCGCCGACTTCGTCGGCCGCTCCGAGCAGATCGACTGGGCCGTCTCGCTGCTGGGCCGCGTCGACGAGCCCGGCCGTACCTGGAGCTGTACCGGGCGGAGGGCGACCGGCACGGCGAGGCACTGGTGCTGCGCGCGGTCGCCCTGTGCCACCGGGCGGAGGGCGAGTACCGGGACGCCGAGCGGCTGCTGCGGGACGTGTTGCGGGTCTTCACCGACCTCCACGACACGCTCGGCGTGATGTACACGGAGCAGTCGCTGGCGAAGGTGGAACTCAGGCTCGGCCTCCTGGACGCGTCGCGCGAACGGCTCGGGCGATGTCTGGAGCTGGCCCGGGAGCGGCAGGACCGGTTCGGCGAGGCGCTGGTGCTGCGGACGCTGGGGGAGTGGCAGCTGGCCGCCGGTGACGCCGGGAGCGCACGGGACCCCTTGGAGCGGGCGCTGTCGCTGTGGGAGGCGTTGCGGCTTCCGCTGTGGCGGGCGCGGACGCTGTGGGATCTGGCGCAGGTATGGGAGACCGCCGGGGAGACGGGCGCGGCTGCCGGGGCCCGTGCCGAGGCGATGCGTGTCTTCCGGGAATCGGGGGCGCGGGAAGCACGGGAGCGGGAGACACGAGACCGGGAGGCACGGGAGCGGGCGTAGGCGGGAGCGGGTGTCGGCGGGAGCAGGCGTAGGGCGGGATGCGGGTGCCGCGATGTCGGTTGCAGACCCTCGGTCCGGTGCCTGCAGGCGATCTGCAGAGCATTTGCAGAGGACCCCGAGACGCTCTTCCCGTGACAGACATCATCACGCTCGCGGACCCCAGGGTCGCCGCGGTGACGCCCGACGAGTGCGGGGAACCGCTCGTCGATCTGCGGGACGAGGGGCAGTTGCTCCTCGATCCCCGGCAGGCCGACGACGAGGGCAGCTACGCCCATCTGAGGGCCGGCGCGCTGCGGCGGCTCGTTCGGGCCCAGCGGCTGCTGCCCACGGGGATCCGGTTGCTGGTGGTGGAGGGGTACCGGCCGCCCGACCTCCAGCGCCGGTACTTCGAGCAGTACGCGGCGACCATGCGGCGCGCTCACCCGGACGCGGCTCCCGAGCGGATCCGTGAACTGGCGAGCGCGTACATCTCGCCGCCGGAGGTCGCCCCGCACGTCAGCGGCGGCGCGGTCGACCTGACCCTGTGCGACCACGCGGGCCGCGAACTGCCGCTCGGCACGGAGGTCAACGCCACCCCGGAGGAGAGCGCGGGCGCCTGCCGCACCGACGCGCCCGGCATCGGTGCCGAGGCACGCGAGTACCGGGCCCTGCTGGGGCGGGTGCTGACCGCGACCGGGTTCGTCAACTACCCGACCGAGTGGTGGCACTGGTCGTACGGCGACCGGTACTGGGCCCTGCTGCGCCGTGTACCCACCGCCCGCTACGGCCCCGCCGACCCGCCCCGCCCTCCGGCCTGACCACCGGGAGCGGGACAGCGCACGAAGACCGCCGCGAGGAATCACCGCAAGGGGGAAAGAAATGCACCACAGCCATGCCACCTGTCCGCCACCACCGCGCGAGGCCGACAACCGGATGAGCCCGGGGGACTTCGACGCGTCCTTCACGGCCGACATGCCACGCCTGCGACGACGGCTGCTGGCACTGACGGGCAATCCGCACGACGCCGACGACCTGCTCCAGGAGACCTATCTGCGGCTCTCCCGGCGGGCCCGCTCCCAGAGCCTGACCCAGCAGCAGCACCCGTACGCCTACACCTGCGCCGTCGCCCTGAACCTGCTGCGCGACTCCTGGCAGCACCCCTCCCGCCGCGAGCGCACCACGGACCAGCTGCCGGAGGCCGGCTGGGACGGCGGACTCGACTCCTACGAGGCCTCCGCCACGGCGCTCGCGCTGCTCGGCATGCTCTCCGAGAAGGAGGCCGCGGCGGTGATCCTCGTGGACCTGGAGGGACTCACCCACGATACGGCCGGGGAGCGGCTCGGCGCCCACCGCGGCACGGTCCAGCGCAACCGCCTGCGCGGCCTCGCCAAGATGCGTGCCGCCCTCCTCAACTAGCCCGGGCGGCACACCCCCACGGGGGTGGGGTGTGCCGCCCGTGTCACCGGTATCCCGCTGACGCCACCTCGTCACCTCGACCTTAAGGAAGAGTCCTTGAAGACCATCAGCACGCGCCGTCGGACCAGCGGCGCGATCCTGGGCGCCTCGGCGCTGGCGCTCACCGCCTTCTTCTCCGCCCCGGCCCACGCCGCCCAGGACGCCACCTGCGGTGTCCTCGCGTCCGGCGCCTCGGCCACCGCACAGGCCGCCGTCGACGCGGCATGTTCGCAGATCGGCGTCTGGTACAGCTGGGGCGGCGGCCACGCGGCCACGCCCGGCGCCAGCTACGGCTACTACGACGGCTCCGACCCGGACAGCCTCCACGACGGCGAGCGCAAGGGCTTCGACTGCTCGGGCCTGATGCGGTACGCCTACTACCGGGCGACCGGCAGGGACCTGCTCAACGGCACGGCCGACGACCAGTTCCACAGCTCGCAGGCCACCGCCCGGTTCTCCGCCGGTCAGGGCACCGCTCCGCTGCTGCCGGGCGACCTGATGTTCTGGGGCAGCGGCCACATCCACCACGTCGCCATGTACCTGGGCGGCGGCCAGATGGTCGAGGCGTACGAGTCGGGCACCCACATCAGGGTCACCTCCGTGCGCACCGGCGGCGACTACGCGGGCGCGATCCGGATCAACGGCTCCGGCACCCCCGTCCCGCCGCCCGCGAACGGCGGCACGGTCTTCGAGACCTGGGGCACCGGCGTGCGCACGCACCGGTCGCCGAGCGTGGGCTCCGCCGTCGTCGACACCTTCGCCGGACCGACCCAGGTGTCCGTGCAGTGCCAGCAGCACGCGGAGACCGTGACCGCCGAGGGCTACACCAACGACGCCTGGGC
>NZ_JBHVYZ010000014.1:37679-50408 GCF_042880295.1 Streptomyces sp. NPDC058307 | reverse complement strand
GTGCCAGCAGCACGCGGAGACCGTGACCGCCGAGGGCTACACCAACGACGCCTGGGCCAAGCTCGCCGACGGCTCCTGGGTGACCAACATCTACATCAAGGGCCCGGCCTGGCTGCCCGGCATCCCGGACTGCGGCGGCAGCAGCACCCCGCCGCCGTCGGGTGGCAGCACGGCGTTCCAGACCTGGGGCACCGGGGTGCGCACCCACAGCGAGCCCAACGTCAACGCAGGCGTGGTCGACTACTTCGCCCAGCCGACCACCGTCAACGTGGTCTGCCAGAAGCACGCCCAGGAGGTCACGGCGGACGGCTACACCAACGACGCCTGGTCGAAGCTGACCGACGGCTCGTGGCTGACCAACATCTACATCAAGGGCCCGGCCTGGCTGGACGGCGTGGCCACCTGCTGATCCGCCCCGGCTCCTCCCCACCGGACCGGCGCTGAAGAGACCGGTCCGGTGGGGACCGGCGGCACCTCGGCCGCGCGGCCTCACCCAACTGCCGCCGCAGTGCAGGCTCACCACCCCGTGAGCAGCAGATGGTTCAGGAGCAGCGCGAGTACGGCCTGCCCGATCAGCCAGCCCCGCACCCCCGTCAGAAGCGCACCCGCGGGCAACAGCCAGACGGCGAACGGCAACCAGATGCGTTCCGTCTCCGCCTTGCTCATCCCGGAGAGATCGGCGACGAGCAGGGCCAGCAGGGCGGCGAGCACCAACACCGCCAAGGGGCGCGGGGCACTGCGCGACCAGCCCCGGCCCGGCCACAGTCGAACGGCGGCCCGCCGCACCCCCGCCACCGTCGCCGGCCCCACGATCAGCACCGTGCACGCGAGGTTCGCCCACACCCAGTAGGCGTACGGCCGCACCCCGCCCGCCCCTTGGTAGTACCGCGTCTGTAGCAGCCGGTACCCCTCCCACCACGCGAACCCCGACACCGTGAACAGCACCGGCACGACCACGAAACCGGCCAGGGCGAACAGCAGGGGCCGGCGGGAGGAGCCCAGCAGCAGTACCGCTGCCGCGACGACGACCATGAGTGTCAGGCCGTACGACAGATAGACGGTCAGTCCGAACAACAGCCCCGAGCAGAGGCCGTTGAGCGCCGGCCGGCACCCCTGTACCGCGAGGGCGAGCAGGGCCACCGCCCACGCGGCCACCGCCGCGAAGTACCCGTCGGCCGACGTGCCCACCCAGACCGCGGCCGGGGCCAGGACCAGGAAGGGTGCGGCGCGGCGGGCGAGCGACTCGTCGGCGAGGCTCCGTACGGCGACCAGGACGGCGACCGCCGCGGTCGTGCCGACGGTGATGCACCAGGTCCCCGCCCAGCCCCCACCGCCGAGCCCGATCCGGTCGAGCAGGACGAAGGTGAGGGTCGCGCCCGGCGGATGCCCGGCGACATGGGCGCCCCAGTTGTCCGGCGAGCCGATCAGGATGTGCCGGGTGAAGTCCCGCAGGGCCGCCGGGATGTCGTGGAAGCGGCCGACGGCCCGGAGGTACTCGTTCCTGGTGGTGAGCTGCCCGGCGACGCCCCGCTGCCAGCCGTCCACGAGGGCCAGGGACCACGTCCAGGCCATGCCCACGCCCCAGACGGCGAGCAGCAGCGGGCGCCAGGGGAGCCGGGCGGCGAGCGAGGGGCCGTACGCCACCACGGCGGCCGCGACGACGACCGCTGCCGGGGTGCCGGGGCCGACATGCGGGTCCCAACTCGCCAGCAGGGGCGGCCAGCCGACGCGGAGCGAGCCGTTCCGGTGCTGGATCGCCGTGCCGACCAGTACGGCGGTCAGCACGAGGAGCGCGGCGCACACGGCCGCGTACAGGTCACGAACAAGGTCCCGGTTCACGCGGACGACGCTAGGCCGCACGCTCACCCGTGTGGGGCTGACATGCGACGACGTCAGAGTTTCGTCATGGTTCGCCGGCCCGTCCGCGGGGTGGCGCGGGCCTACGGTCGGGGCATGGCACGGTCTCCCTTCGCACCCTCCTCCTGGCGCAGCCCGCTGCGCGGCCCCTGGCTCACCTCCGTCCTCGGGGTGGTGCTGCTCGGCGGCATCACCCTGCTGTTCGTGACGGGGCTGCTGTCGTACGCCGCCTACAACCCGAACCTGTCGCCGGTGAACGACAAGACCCCGGGCAAGGGGATCCTCGGCTTCTACCTCTTCTCCTGGCCCACCGACCCGCACTGGCTGTACCGGCTCACCCAGGGCGTCCACGTCACCCTCGGCATCACCCTGATCCCGGTCCTGCTGGCCAAGTTGTGGTCGGTGGCGCCGAAGCTGTTCACGCTGCCGCCCGCGCGCTCGCTCACGCACGCGCTGGAGCGGCTCTCGCTGCTGCTCCTGGTCGGCGGCGCGCTCTTCGAGTTCGTGACCGGGGCGCTCAACGTCCAGCTGGACTACGTCTTCCCGGGCTCCTTCTACGCGTTGCACTTCTACGGGGCGTGGGTGTTCTTCGCCGCGTTCGTCGCCCACGCCGTGCTGAAGATGCCGCTCGCCCTGCGCAGTCTGCGGCAACTCCGAGAAGAACGAACCGACTTGGTGTCACCGGACCCGGCCGAGCCGACCGTGTCGCGGCGCGGGGCGCTCTGGTTCGTCGGAGGTGGTTCGCTGCTGCTGTTCCTCACCACGGCCGGGCGCAGCTTCGACGGCGCCCTGCGCGAGACCGCCCTCCTCGCCCCGCACGGCGGCGACGAACCGGCGTCCGGGCCGGGCGGCTTCCAGATCAACAAGACCGCCGCGTACGCGGGGATCGACCCGGCGGAGACCGGTGAGGACGCCTGGCGGCTGGTCGTCGCGGGCCGCGACGGCCGCACTGTTCGCCTCAGCCGTGCCGAACTCCTCCAACTCCCCTTGCACAGTTCGGCGTTGCCGATCGCCTGCGTGGAGGGCTGGTCGACCTCCGACCAGGAGTGGCGCGGGGTGCGGCTGCGGGACCTCGCGGCGCTCGTCGGATATGAGGACGCCGCGCCGGACGTCTTCGTGGAGTCCCTGCAACGGCACGGCGCCTTCCGCCGGGCCGCCCTGCGCGCCAACCAGGTCGCCGACCCACGCTCCCTGCTCGCCCTGTTCGTCAACGGCGAGGAGCTGACCCCCGACCACGGCCACCCGGCCCGGATCATCGTGCCCGCGGCGCCCGGTGTGCTGAACACCAAGTGGGTGGCGCGGCTGACCTTCGGAGACCTGTGATGCGGATCCCCCTCGGCAGCCCCCTTCAACTCCTCCTGCTCGTCTGCTCGTTCGCCCTCGCGGGGTATGCGGGGGTGCGGCTGCTGTCGGGAGACCTCTTCGGGATCGCGCTGTGGTTCGTCGGGGCGGCCGTCCTGCACGACCTGGTGCTGCTGCCGCTGTACGCGGCGGCGGACCGGGCGCTGGTGAAGGCGGCGGGGCGGCACGTCCTGTACGTCCGGGTCCCCGCCGCCTTCTCCCTGCTGCTCCTGCTCGTGTGGTTCCCGCTGATCACCGGGCAGGTCGCGGACCGCTACGCCTCGGCGACCGGCCTGTCCCCGGACGGCTTCCTTGCCCGCTGGCTGCTGATCACGGCGGTGCTCTTCGGCGGTTCGGCGGCGGTCCTGGTCGTACGGCAGGGCAGGGCGAGGGCCCTACGGCGGCGCAGGGAGACGAAGGAACGGCCGCCCGCCGTCCACTGATCCACGGCCGTCCAGCCGGTGCGGGCCGCGTGCCGCAGCAGGGCGGGGGTGCCGAGCCGGGCCCACGGAAACTGGCCGCCAACGGCACCCCGGGCGTCGGCGACCTGCACCTGGACCCGCTCGTCGAGGTCCGGGCCGGTGACCGTCTCGGCGATCAACAGGCCGCCCGGCGCGAGGAGTTGGGCCGTCCGGTCGAGCAGGGCCTGCGGGTCGCCGCCGATGCCGACGTTGCCGTCGATCAGCAGCGCGGTGCCCCAGCGGCCCTCGCCGGGCAGGGACTCGAAGACGGACCGCCGCAGGGCCGGTCCGCCGAGCGCGAGGGTCCGCGCGACCGCCGCCTCGCTCACGTCGATGCCGAGCACCCGCCGGCCACGGGCCCCGAGTGCGGCGACGAGCCGCCCCGGACCGCACCCGACGTCCAGCACCGCGCCCTCGCAGCGCCGCAGCACCTCCAGGTCCGCGGCGTCCGCGGCGGCGCACCAACGCTCCAGTTCGAGCGGGAGCAGCCAGCCGTCGGAGCGACGCAGGAAGAGGGGTCCCCGGCCGGTGCGCAGGGCCCGGGCGTAGGGGTCGGCGGACCAGGTGCCGTCCCTCGCATCCGACCTCACCCCGCCGCTGGGCGGGGAGGCCGGGCCCGGCTCCGGCCCGGCTGTCTCGCCGTCCGGCCGCACGGTGACCGTGTCCTCGCCCGGCCGTGTGGCCACGCCGACCCGCGGCCCCCTCACCGCGACACCCCCGCAAGCCGGGCCAGCTTCGCCGCGAACCGTCCGTCCGGTGCCGCTCGCGCGACCAGTTCCGCGTCGTACGCCGTGTCCACGTCCCGCAGCGGCGGCAGCTCCCGTACCCGCAGTCCGGCCAGCCGGGCGCGCTGGGCCGCGCCGGTGTCCGGTGTCGACATCGGAACCCCGCGCAGCCGGGACGGGTCCGGTTCCGCCAGCCCCAGCGCCCAGAAACCGCCGTCCTCGGCAGGCCCGAAGTACGCGTCACAGTCGGTGAAGTCCACCGTGAGCAGCTCCGGGGTCACCTGGGGTGTGTCCATGCCGATGAGCAGGGCCGGGCCTTCGCAGCCCGCGAAGGCCGCTGCTAGCCGTTCGTCGAGGCCGCCCGCGCACTGCCGTACGACCTCGAAACCCGGCGGCAGCCAGGGGCCCGGCGTACCCTCCAGGACCAGGACCCGGCGCCGGGCCGGGGTGCGGGCCACGACGTCGAGGGTGTCCGCGAGCGACGCCTCGGCCAGCGCGGCCGCCTCCTCGGGCGTGAACGGCGGGGTGAGCCGGGTCTTCACCCGCCCCGGCCTCGGCTCCTTGGCGATGACGAGAAGGGTGATCACGCGTGCACCCCCGTCCCGGCCTCGGACGTCCCGGACTCGGACAGGACCTGGCTCATGTCCCGCACGGCCTGCCAGGTGCCCCGCCAGGTGCCCGTCACCTTGGAGGCGCCGGTGCGCGGCCGGTACGGCACGTCGTGCTCGGCGATCCGCCAGCCCGCGTCGGCCGCCCGCACCACCATCTGCAGGGGGTAGCCGCTGCGCCGGTCCGTCAGACCGAGCGCGAGCAGCGACTCGCGCCGGGCGGCCCGCAGCGGTCCCAGGTCGTGCAGCCGCAGACCGGTGCGGCGGCGCAGCAGCCGGGCGAGCGCGAGGTTGCCGGCCCGGGCGTGCGGCGGCCAGGCACCGCGGGCCTGCGGGCGCCGCCGGCCGAGCACGAGGTCCGCCTCGCCGGCCAGCACCTCGGCCACGAACGGCACCAGGTCCGAGGGGTCGAGGGAGGCGTCACAGTCGCAGAAGCACACGATGTCGGCCGTGGCCGCCGTCAGCCCCGCATGGCAGGCGGCGCCGAAACCGCGCCGCTCCTCGCGGACGACGGTCGCGCCGAGAGCGTGGGCGATGCGGGCCGAGCCGTCCGTGGAGCCGTTGTCCACGACGAGCGCGCGCCAGCCGGGCGGGATGCGTTCCAGCACCCACGGCAGGGCCCCGGCCTCGTCCAGACAGGGCAGCACGACGTCCACGGACGCCGCCGTTTCGTTCACTGAAGGGGTCGTCACGATGTTCACCCTACGAACGCGAAACGGGCGAACCGGACTCCGGCTCCTTACGAAACAAGGACGTCGGCGGCCGTCCGCAGCGCATTCGCGCGCGCGGTGCGAGGCTGGCGGCATGGAGCAGCAAGCACAGACCCGGCCCCGGGTCCTCGTCGTCGACGACGACCCCACCGTCGCCGAGGTGGTCTCCGGCTACCTGGACCGGGCCGGCTACCTCGTGGACCGGGCCGTCGACGGCCCCGACGCCCTCGCCCGCGCCGCCGCGCACCGCCCGGACCTCGTCGTCCTCGACCTGATGCTGCCCGGCATGGACGGCCTGGAGGTGTGCCGCCGGATGCGCGGGCGCGGGCCCGTCCCGGTCATCATGCTCACCGCCCGCGGCGACGAGGACGACCGCATCCTGGGCCTGGAGGTCGGCGCCGACGACTACGTCACCAAGCCCTTCAGCCCCCGCGAACTGGTCCTGCGCGTCGAGTCCGTACTGCGCCGCTCCCGGCCCTCTCAGCCGTCGGGGCACCTGGGCGCCGCCGGACTCTCGATGGACCCGGCGGCCCGCCGCGCCCTCAAGGGCGGTACCGAACTCGCCCTCACCATCCGGGAGTTCGACCTGCTCGCGTTCTTCCTGCGGCACCCCGGCCGGGTCTTCAGCCGTGAGGACCTGATGCGCGAGGTGTGGGGCTGGGACTTCGGCGACCTGTCGACCGTCACCGTCCATGTGCGCCGGCTCAGGGGCAAGGTCGAGGACGACCCGGCCAGGCCCCGCCTGATCCAGACCGTGTGGGGCGTCGGCTACCGCTTCGACGGCTCACCCGCGGAGGTGTGAGCCGTGAACGACATGCTCCTCATCGCCCTCTACGCCTTCCTCGGCGCCGTCGCCGCCGGACTCCTCGGCGCCTGGGTGCTCGTGCTGGTCCGGCGCCGTTCGCTCTCCCTGCACCTCGCCGTGGTCGCCGCGGTCGGCGTCACCGCGATGCTGGCCGGGACCCTCGCGGTCGCCCAGGCCATGTTCCTGTCCGGGCACGACCTGCGGGTCGTCACGACCGTCGTCCTGATGGCCGCCGTGGTCTCGCTGGCCACCGCCCTGCTGCTCGGCCGCTGGGTCACCGCCCGCAGCCGGGCCCTCGCGCTCGCCGCCCGCTCCTTCGGCGACGGCGGCGACTTCACCTCGCCCGGCGGCCCCACGACCGCCGAACTCACCGAGCTCAGCCGGGAGTTGGAGGCCACCAGCGCCAAACTCGCCGAGTCCAGGGAGCGGGAACGCGCCCTGGAGTCCTCCCGGCGCGAACTCGTCGCCTGGATCTCCCACGACCTGCGCACCCCGCTCGCCGGGCTGCGCGCGATGTCCGAGGCCCTGGAGGACGGCGTCGCCGCCGACCCGGCCCGCTATCTGAGGCAGATCCGCACCGAGGTGGAACGCCTCAACGACATGGTCGGCGACCTCTTCGAACTCTCCCGCATCCACGCGGGGACGCTCGCGCTGAGCCCGAGCCGGATCTCCCTGTACGACCTCGTCGCGGACGCCCTCGCGGGGGCCGACCCGGTGGCCCGCGAGCACGGCGTGCGGCTGGTCGGCGACCGGGTGGCGGCCGTGCCGGTCGAGGTGGACGGCAAGGAGATGAGCCGCGTGCTGGGCAACCTCCTCGTCAACGCCATCCGCCGCACCCCCGCCGACGGCACGGTCGCGGTGGCCGCCGAGCATCGCGCCGAGGGTGTCGTGCTGTCCGTCACGGACGGCTGCGGCGGCATCCCCGAGGAGGACCTGCCCCGCGTCTTCGACACCGGCTGGCGCGGCACCCATGCCCGAACGCCGCCCGCCGGCGCGGGACTCGGCCTCGCGATCGTCCGGGGCATCGTGGAGGCCCACGCGGGCCGGGCCACCGTACGCAACGTGCCGGGCGGCTGCCGCTTCGAGGTGCTGCTGCCGTCGGCCGCCTCTTGAGAAGGCGGCCACTGGAAGTCCGAACAGAGGTGGTGCCGCCCGCGGCCGCTTTCTTTCACGGGCGGCACCACCGGTCCATCGCGGGCTACGCGTCCCGCATCCCGGCGCCCGCGAACTCCCGCATGCCCTCGGCGAATCCGACCTGCGCCTTCCATCCCAGCTCGGCCCGCAGCCGCGCCGAGTCCGCCGTGATGTGCCGTACGTCCCCGAGGCGGTACTCCCCGGTGACCACGGGTTCGGGACCGCCGTACGCCCCGGCCAGCGCGCGGGCCATCTCGCCCACCGTGTGCGGCTCGCCGCTTCCGGTGTTGTAGGACGTGAGCACGCCGCTCCCCGAACACTCCTCCAGCGCCGCCACGTTGGCCGCGGCCACGTCCCGCACGTGGACGAAGTCCCGGCGCTGGCCGCCGTCCTCGAAGACGCGCGGGGCCTCACCCCGGGCGAGCGCGGAGCGGAAGAAGGAGGCGACGCCGGCGTACGGGGTGTCGCGGGGCATGCCAGGGCCGTACACGTTGTGGTAGCGCAGCGCCACCGCCGAACCGCCCGTGGCCCGCGCCCAGGACGCCGCCAGGTGCTCCTGGGCGAGCTTGGTCGTCGCGTACACGTTCCGCGGATCGACCGGGGCGTCCTCGCCGACCAGACCGGGGGAGAGGTCCGCGCCGCACCGCGGGCACGGCGGCTCGAAGCGCCCCGCGTCCAGGTCGGCGACGGCGCGCGGACCCGGCCGTACGCTCCCGTGCCGCGCGCAGGTGTACCGGCCCTCGCCGTACACGACCATCGACCCGGCCAGCACCAGCCGCCGTACCCCCGCTTCGGCCATCGCGGCGAGCAGGACCGCCGTACCGAGGTCGTTGTGGGAGACGTACTCGGGGGCGTCGGCGAAGTCCACGCCCAGGCCGACCATGGCCGCCTGGTGGCACACCGCGTCCACTCCCGTCAGGGCGTCGCGGACGGCGGCAGGGTCCCGTACGTCGGACGCCGGGTCGGCCCGGACGTCATACAGGACGGGCTCGTGGCCGTGTGCCGCGAGCGCCTCGACGATCTGGGACCCGATGAAACCGGCACCGCCGGTGACCAGTACGCGCATGCCCTCAACGTAGGGCCGCAAGCTGCCCGGACGGCCGGACCGCGCCCGTCACGTCACGGCTTCGTAAGACTCACGGCCGGGTGAGGCTGAGCGGCAGCGACACCGTGAACACCGTCGAGCCGGGCTCGCTGCTCAGCTCGATCGTGCCGCCGTGCGCCCGGACCAGGGAGCTCGCCACCGCGAGGCCGAGACCGCTGCCGCCCCGGTCCCGGCTGCGGGCCTTGTCGACGCGGTAGAAGCGGTCGAAGACCCGCTCCTGGTCGGCGGGCGGAATGCCCGGTCCGGCGTCCGCGATCCGCACCTGTGCGTGCCCGTCGCGCACCCGCACGCCGACCGACACCTTTGTGCCCGGCGGGGTGTGCACGGCCGCGTTGGTGAGGAGGTTGTCGAGGACCTGGCGCACGCGCTGCGGGTCGAGCCGCAGCTTCAGGGCCTGGGGGCCCGGCGCCACCGTCAGCGGACGGTCCGGGTGGCTCGCGCGCAGGGCGTCGGCCGCGTGCTCCACCAGCTCCACCAGATCCGTCTCGGCGGGCCGGAGCGGGGTCTCCACCTCCGCCGCGTCCAGGCGGGCGAGCAGCAGCAGGTCGTCCAGGAGGAAGCCCATGCGGGCGGCCTCGGCCCGCAGCCGGGCCAGGTGCCGGTCACGCTCCTCGGGGGCGTTGGCGGCGGCGTACTGGAAGAGGTCCGCGTAGCCCCGTACGGACATCAACGGCGTGCGCAGCTCGTGCGAGGCGTCGGCGACGAACCGGCGCAGCCGCTGCTCGGCCTCCGCGCGGACCGCGAGCGAGTCGTCGATGTGCTCCAGCATGGTGTTGAACGCCGTCCGCAGCTCCTCGACCTCCGGACCGCCGCCCCGCTTGTCGGCGCGCAGCGGCAGCCGTGACTCCGTCTCGGTGAGGTCGTGCAGGGCGATGCCGTGCGCGGTGTGCGCCATGTCGCTCAGCGGCTTCAGGCCGCGCCGCAGCAGTTTGCGGCCGATGACCACGAGCACCAGCAGGGCCAGCCCGAAGGCGACGACCTGGACCGTGATCAGCCGCCGTACGGTCGCGTCGACGCCGTCCATGGGAGCCGCGCTCACCAGGACCACACCGGGCTCGACCTCGCAGGCGCGCAGCCGGTACTCGCCCTGGCCGCTCAGGTGCTCGGTGGCCAGGACCTCGGTGTGCGCGACGGTCTGCGCCTTCGCGACGGCGGTGAACGTGTCGACGTCCGCCGGCAGATCGGTGGGATCCTCGGGCTTGCGCAGCTCGGGCACGCCGTCCTTGACGTCGTACACCGCGTAGTACCAGCTCCAGTACTTCTTGTCGGTCAGCGTGCCGGATTCGGCGATGCTCTTGGACTGGGCGACCTGCGCGAGCGACAGTTGCTCGTTGAGCTGCGCCGACAGATAGTCCCGCATGTACGTCGTCAGGGCGGTGCCGACGACGCCGAACACCACCAGGGCCAGCACCCCGATCCCCAGCGCGAGGCGGGTGCCCAGCCGCATCCTCCGGTACGCCGACCGCAGCCGGCCGAAGAAGGACCTCACTCGGCCGCCTGCCGGATGACGTACCCGAAGCCCCGCACGGTGTGGATCAGCGGCTCGCCCGTGTCGTCCAGCTTGCGGCGCAGCCGGCTGACGACCAGCTCGACGACGTTGGAGCGGCCGCCGAAGCCGTACTCCCACACGTGGTCGAGGATCTGCGCCTTGGTGAGCACGGTCGGCGACTTGCGCATCAGGTACCTGAGGACCTCGTACTCGGTCGGGGTGAGCGTGAGCAGCTTGTCGCCGCGCCGCACCTCACGGGTGTCCTCGTCCATCGTGAGGTCCGCGACCCCGAGCACCGAGCGCTGGAAGCCTGGACCGGCGCTGCGCCGCAGCACGGTCCGCAGCCGGGCCATCAACTCCTCCACCGCGAACGGCTTGACCAGGTAGTCGTCCCCGCCCCGGGTCAGCCCGGCCACCCGGTCGGCGACCGCGTCCCGCGCCGTGAGGAACACCACGGGCACCATCGTCCCCGAGCGCCGCAGCCGGTCCAGGACGCCGAAGCCGTCGATGTCCGGGAGCATCAGATCGAGCACCACGATGTCCGGGCGGAACTCCGCGGCGCGGCTGAGCGCCTCCTCGCCGGAGTTCGCGGTGACCGCCTCCCAGCCCTCGTAGCGGGCGACCGTCGCCACGAGATCGGCGATCGGCGGGTCGTCGTCCACGACGAGGAGTCGTACTTTTTCCACCCGCTCATAGTGCTTCACGGCGACCGGAAAGCCAGAGCCGGAGGGGGCCCGTAAGCAGATCGATAACCTCTTGAAAGTTGTACGACAGCTGATCGACAGCTCCCACCGGAGAAGCTCGGTAATCCAGAGGTCCCGATCGAGGAGCTACGACCCGTGACCACCGTCCAATCGCCCCCCGCGCCCCCCACGGCGATCAAACGCCCCAGGGTGGTGGCCCGCACCGGGCTCTACGCCGTGCTGGCCGCCAACGCGGCCGTGGTGGCGTGGTTCTTCGCCCAGGCCGGCTTCGCCTCCAACGCGCTCATCGTGCTCGGCCGCCTCACCGGCCTGTACGCCGCGCTCATCATGGCCTTCCAGCTGATCCTGGTGGCCCGCCTGCCCTGGCTCGACCGCCGCATCGGCATGGACCGGCTGACCTCCTGGCACCGCTGGACCGGCTTCGGCATCCTGTGGACGCTCCTCGCGCACGTCACCTTCATCAGCTTCGGCTACGCCGAGGGCACCGACGTGGGCCCGGTCGGCGAGATCGTCGACCTCGCCGAGACCACCGAGGGCGTGCTCCGCGCGGTCGTCGCGTTCTTCCTGATCCTCGTGGTCGGCGCGGTCTCCGCCCGCTACGCCCGGCGCCGCCTCGCCTACGAGACCTGGCACTTCATCCACCTGTACACGTACGCCGCCGTGGTGCTGGCCTTCACCCACCAGGTCGCCGTCGGCACCACCTTCACGTCCTCGTCCGTCGCCACCGGGTACTGGTACGGCGTCTGGGGCGTCGCCCTCGGTTCGGTCGTCCTGGGCCGCGCGGTGCTCCCGCTGTGGCGCAACTGGCGCCACCAGTTCCGCGTCACGGCCGTCGTGCCCGAGAGCGACAACGTCGTCTCGATCTACATCAGCGGCAAGGACCTCGACCAACTCCCCGCCAGGGCGGGCCAGTTCTTCCTGTGGCGGTTCCTGACCGCCGACCGCTGGTGGCAGGCCAACCCCTTCTCTCTCTCCGCCGCCCCCGACGGCAGGACCCTGCGCCTGACCGCCAAGGCGGCCGGCGAGGGCAGCGCCGCCCTGCGGCACCTCAAGATCGGCACCCGCGTCTTCGCCGAGGGCCCGTACGGCGCCTTCACCGCCCTGCACCGCACCCGCCCCGAGTCCGTGCTCATCGCCGGCGGGGTCGGCGTCACTCCCATCCGGGCCCTCCTGGAGGAGGTGGAAGGCCACGCCGTCGTCATCTACCGCGTCGGCTCCGACCGGGACGCCGTCCTCTACGACGAGCTGCGCGACCTCGCGATGGCCAAGGGCGCCGAACTCCACCTGGTCACCGGCCCGCCGGTGCCCGACAAGCTGGCGGCCGGTGAGCTGGCGCGGCTCGTGCCCGACATCGCCGACCGGGACGTGTTCCTGTGCGGACCGCCCCCGATGATGACCGCGGTCCTGGGCAGCCTGCGTGAGCTGGACGTGCCGGGGCCGCAGATCCACTTCGAGCGCTTCAGCCTGGCGGGATGAGGAACAGACCGTGAAACGAGCCATACCTGTCGTCGTCCTGAGCATCGCGGGCCTGGTCCCCGTCTGGCTGTACGAGCCGTCGTCCGGCACCTCCACCGTCCAGGCCACCACGCCGGCACCCTCGACGTCCTCCTCCGGCGCCTCCGGCACGAACGTGGTCACGACCACGACGGTCGACACGGAGAAGGGCCCCGTACAGCTCCAGGTGACCTTCGCCGGTACGAAGATCACCGCCGTGAAGATGCTCCAGCAGCCAGATCACCCGCAGACCACGGCCGCCGTGCCGAAGCTGGTCGCGGAGACACTCCAGGCGC
>NZ_JBHVYZ010000014.1:0-37579 GCF_042880295.1 Streptomyces sp. NPDC058307 | reverse complement strand
CCGTGCCGAAGCTGGTCGCGGAGACACTCCAGGCGCAGAGCGCGGACATCGACACGGTGTCCGGTGCGACGATCACCAGTGAGGCCTACAAGGAGTCCCTCCAGGCCGCGATCGACGCGAAGGGCTGATTTCTGCGATGCATCGCGTCGAACACGTCATGGGCTTCCCCGTCTCGCTCCGGGTCGACGACGAGCACGTCCCCGAGTCCGCCGCCGACGCGGTCTTCGATTGGCTGCGCGAGGTCGACGCCCGGTTCAGCCCGTTCAAGGAGGACAGCGAGGTCTCGCGGTTCGACCGCGGCGAGCTGTCCGCGGGCGGGCTGAGCGGAGAGCTGCGCGAGATCCTCGACCTGTGCGAGCACTACCGGCTCGCCACCGGCGGCGCCTTCGACGTACGGCTGCCCGGTCGTCGGCTCGACCCCTGCGCGGTGGTCAAGGGCTGGTCGGTGCAGCGGGCGGCGGAGCTGCTGAGAGCGGCCGGCGCGACGCGGTTCGTCCTCAACGCCGGCGGTGACGTGGTCACCGCCGGCGGCCCCTGGCGGGTGGGCGTACGGCACCCCGAACACGCCGACAAGCTGTGCACGGTCCTGCAGCTCACCGACGGCGCGGTGGCCACCTCCGCCCGTTACGAACGCGGCGACCACATCCTCGACGCCCGCACCGGCCGCCCGGCGACGGGCTTGCTCAGCCTGACGGTCGTGGCGCCGACGCTCACGGAGGCCGACTCGGTCGCCACGGCGGCCTTCGCCCTGGGCCCCGGGGGCGTCGACTGGGTGGCCTCCCTGGACGGCTGCGAGGTGTTCGCGGTGGACGCGGAGCGACGGGTGCTGCGTACGCCCGGCTTCCCGGCCGTCCCCTGACAGCACCCGCCCTCCGCGTGTCCGTGGGCCCGCGCGCTCGTCAGCCGAGGCGGTACAGGCCGCTGTAGGCGGAGACCGCTGTGCCGTTCTTCTTGACCCAGGTGGAGATCTCGGAGTTCGAGGAGCCCTGGCCGCTGTCGCCGACGACGATGTAGTGCAGCTTGCCGGACTTCACGAGGCTCTTGAGCTTGGCGAGGGTCATGGCGTTGTCGGAGCCGGACCAGCCGCCCATGGATATCACCGGCTCACCGGACTCCAGGATGACCGAGGAGGCGGTCTGGTCGGTGGCGACCGCGACCAGCCAGGTGGCGCCGTCCTGGTTCTTCTTCAGATACGAGATCATCGCGGAGGAGACCTGGGTGCCGCCCATGCCTCCGGCGGTACGGCCGGACGTGGACTGGCTGCTGGAGCCGCCCGGCGCGCTGCCGCTATTGCTCGTGCCGCTGTTGCCCGTGCCGGTGCCGCCGCCCGGGCCGCCGCTCCCGCTGGGCCGCTGGCCCCCGCCCATGCCGCCGCCCCCGCCCATGCCGCCGGTGCTCGGACCGGCCGTCGGATTGGTGCCGTTGGTGCTGGAAGTGGCCGCCGAGACCGAGTACGCGGCGGGACCGGCGAGCAGGGCGACGACCGCCGCGAGGGCCGCGATGCCCGTCAGTCGCTGCCGCCCGGTGAACCGGCCGAGCAGCAGCCCGATCACCGCGACCGCACCCGCGACCCCGGCCACGACCTCGGCGACCGTGTACAGTGTCCCGGAGCCGGAGACCCGCTGGAGCAGGACGACCGCCCACACCGTGCTGATGGCGATCGCCGCAGGCAGCACCCACGCCCACTTCGCCGCCGCACCCGCACGGAAGGCCCGGTACAGCATCACGCCGCCGATACCGGCCAGGGCCGCGATCCCGGGTGCCATGGCGGTGACGTAGTACGGGTGGAAGGTGCCCTCGGCCAGGGCGAAGGTCAGGTAGTGCAGGACGAACCAGCCGCCCCACAGCAGCAGCGCCGCCCGCCTGGGGTCTGTGCGGGGCGCTCGGCCGCGCAGCACCAGACCGCCGATCAGCGCGACGAGGGCGAAGGGGATCAGCCAGGAGATCTGGCCGCCCATGATGCTGTTGAACAGCCGGTACAGACCCGCCTCGCCGCCGAAGCTCGCGCCGTTGCCCTGCGAGCCCACCGACGAGCTCGCCCCGAAGATCCGGCCGAAGCCGTTGTAGCCGATGACCAGGTCCCACACCGTGTTGTCCGTGGAGCCGCCGATGTACGGCCGGGAGGACGCCGGAATGAGGTCGACGACCACCATCCACCAGGCGCTGGAGACGACCAGCGCGGCTGTGGCGACGGCGAGGTTGCGGATCCGCCTGCCCAGGCCGACCTGAGCGGCCCAGAGGTAGACGAGGAAGAAGACCGGCAGGACGACGTACGCCTGCATCATCTTGGTGTTGAACGCGAAGCCGATCGCGACCCCGGACCACACCAGCGGCATGAGCCGTCCGGTACGCACCGCCTTCATCAGCGCGGCCGCGCCCAGCAGCATCAGGAAGACGAGGACCGGGTCGGGGTTGGTGTCCCGGTCGATGGCGACGGTGATGGGAGTGAGGGTGAGCACGAGCGCCGCGATCGTGCCCGCGACGGCGCCGAAGTCCCGCTTGACCATGCGGTACAGCAGGGCGACCGAGCCGGTGCCGACCGCGACCATCGGCAGCATCAGCTGCCAGGTGCCGTACCCGAAGGCACGCGCCGAGAGGCCCATCACCCACAGGGCGAACGGCGGCTTGTCGACCGTGATGAAGCCGCCGGAGTCCAGGGCGCCGAAGAAGAACGCCTTCCAGCTCCTGGTGCCGGAGTAGACGGCCGCGTCGTAGAAGGTGTTGCCGGTGAGGGAGGAAAGGTTCCAGGCGTACAGCGCCGTGGCCAGCACCAGGATCGCCCAGAGCACCGGGCGGGCCCAGCGGGGGTCCTCCGGGGCACCGGTGAACATCCTGCGCAGCCGGCTGCTCGCGGCGGGCGGCACAGCCCGGTGCCGGCCGTCCTCGGTGGTCGGGGGGGGCGGTGGGGCGAGGGTCGTCATGGCAGGTACTCCAGGTCTCCGAGCGGTGGTGATGACGACCCTCGGGCCGGGTGCTGGGCGATCCCTGTGGCTCCGCTGAACGAAGGATGAGAATCAGGGAACTCACAGGTCGTGCACAGTGGGGGATCGGCGCCACTGTTCGAATGTCTGCAACACAAGCCGTCTAGACTCTGCCGGACGGCCTGCTGGACCGGCCGAATGCGGACAACCTCTGGCAGACCCGAAGGGTATGCGGCGCTTTGATACGGATAGATTCAGTCACCAAGCGGTACCCGGACGGCACGGTGGCGGTCGACCGCCTCTCCTTGGAGATCCCCGACCGTTCGATCACCGTCCTCGTAGGTCCCTCGGGCTGCGGCAAGACGACGACCCTGCGCATGATCAACCGGATGGTCGAGCCCAGCGAGGGGACCATCCTGATCGACGGCAAGGACAGCCGGCAGCAGCCCGTCAACACGCTGCGCCGGTCCATGGGGTACGTCATCCAGAACGCCGGTCTCTTCCAGCACCGCACGATCGTCGACAACATCGCCACCGTGCCCCGGATGCTGGGCTGGGGCAAGGAGAAGGCACGGGCCAGGGCCCGGGAGCTGATGGAGCGGGTCGGCCTCGACGGCTCCCTCGCCAAGCGGTACCCCTATCAGCTGTCCGGCGGACAGCAGCAGCGCGTCGGGGTGGCGCGGGCGCTCGCCGCCGATCCGCCGGTCCTGCTGATGGACGAGCCGTTCTCGGCCGTCGACCCCGTTGTCCGCAAGGGACTCCAGGACGAACTCCTGCGCATCCAGGACGAGTTGGGCAAGACCATCGTCTTCGTCACCCATGACATCGACGAGGCCGTCAAGATCGGCACGATGGTCGCCGTGATGCGCACGGGCGGCAAGCTCGCCCAGTACGCGCCGCCCGCCGAACTGCTCTCCAACCCCGCCGACGCGTTCGTCGAGGACTTCCTCGGCACCGACCGGGGCATCCGGCGGCTCTCCTTCTTCCCCTCCTCCGGACTCCGGCTGCTCACCACCCCGGTCGTCGCCCTCGACGCCACCGCCGAGCAGATCGCCGCCCGTGACATGGCCGACGCCCCCTACCTCCTTGTCACGGACGTGGACGGCAAGCCCCTCGGCTGGAGCGAGCCGCGGGACCTGACCGCGGGCAGTGTCGACACCGCCCAACTGCTGCCGTACGGGCGGCCGTTCGTCGCCGGCGCCGACTCGCTGCGGGCCGCGCTGGACTGCGCCGTGCTCTCGCCCACCGGGTGGGCCGTCGGCGTCGACGCCGACGGGCGGGTGGCCGGGGTGGTCTCCCAGCAGGCCATCGGCGAGGCGATCCGCGGAGCGCACGCGCAGGGCCGTACGGACGCCAAGGCCGCCCGGTGAACGGCTTCTTCGACATCCCGAGCGACCTCCAGCACAGCTGGCTCGGGCTGATCGGGCTGCACCTCAGGGAAGCCCTGCTGCCGGTCCTCGCCGGGCTGCTGATCGCCCTGCCGCTGTCCCAGCTGTGCGTGCGCTTCCGGCTTCTGTACCCGCCCGTGCTGTGGGTGACGACCGTGCTGTACGCGATCCCGTCACTGGCCTTCTTCGTGGTCCTCATCGACTACACCGGCCAGACCGAACTCACGGTGATGATCCCGCTCACCGTCTACACGCTCGTCATCCTGGTCCCGGCGATCGTCGACGGCGTCCGTTCGGTGCCGCAGGAGACCCTCGCGGCCGCGACGGCGATGGGCTTCGGACCCGTACGCCGTTACGTCCAGGTCCAGTTGCCGATCGCCGTGCCCGCCATCATCGCGGGGCTGCGGGTGGCGACCGTCTCGAGCATCTCCCTCGTCAGCGTCGGCGCCCTCATCGGCAACCAGGGTGCGCTCGGCAACCTCATCAACGACGCGAACATCTACAACCGGCCCGAACTCGCCGTGAACGCCGTGGTCACCATGGCGGTCCTCGCGATCCTCGCCGACGGCCTGCTGGTCGTCGTACGGATCCTTCTGACGCCGTGGATGCCGAGCGGCGCGCGTGCGCGGCGCGCGGACCGGCCCGAACCGGAGGTCGCCGCCCGGTGAACGTCCTCAACTTCATCAACGCCTTCTTCAGCGACAGCGCGCACTGGCAGGGCTACGACGGGATTCCCACGAGGCTGGGGGAGCACGTCCAGTACACGCTGGAGGCGCTCGCCATCGCCGCGGCGATCGGACTGCCGGTGGGGCTCGTCACCGGGCACTACGGGCGGGGCGGCAACGCGCTGGCCTTCATCGCCGTCGCCGGGCGGGCCGTGCCCACCTTCGGCCTGCTGGTCCTGATGACCCTGTCGCTCGGCTTCGGACTGATCAACGTGATGATCCCGCTGGTCGTGCTCGCCGTGCCGCCGATCCTGGTCACCACCTACGAGGCGATGCGGTCGGTGGACCCCGCCCCGGTGGACGCGGCGCGCGGGATGGGCATGCACCAGATCGAGGTGCTCTTCCGGGTCGAACTCCCGGTCGCCCTCCCGCTCATCCTCGGCGGACTGCGCTCGGCGGCCATCCAGATCGTCTCGACGGCCACCATCGCCGCGTACGTCTCCCTGGGCGGCCTGGGCCGGTACATCGTCGACGGCCTGTACCAGCGCAACTACGAGAAGGTCGTGGGCGGCGCCACACTGGTCGCCCTGATGGCGCTCGCGACGCTGGCACTGTTCTGGGGGATCACCCGGCTCACGGTCTCGCGCGGGGTGCTCCGGAGCAACTAGACCTGCCCGCCCGCCGTTCGTGTCCTGTGGGACGTCCTGATCGTTGCAGGACCGGAGCCGAGAAGTGACGGCGTTCGGTCGGGGGGTGCGCAGCGATGTGGAGGGTGCGGTGGTGAGCTCGCTCGACCCGGTGCTGCGGGTGCGAGGTGTGCGGAAGGGCTACCGGCAGCGTCCTGTCCTGCGCGGGGTGTCGCTCGACCTTCTTGCCGGTCAACTGGTGGGCATCGTCGGTGAGAACGGCGCCGGCAAGAGCACGCTGCTGCGCATCCTGGCCGGAGATCTCGTCGCGGACAGCGGTGCGGTGGAGCGGGCGGGCCAACTGGGCAGCTGCCCGCAGGACACCGTGCTCCACCAGGCTTTCACCGTCGATCAGCACTTGCAGTTCTTCCGGACCGCCTACGGCATCAGCAGCCTGACCAGGGCCTTCGAGCTGTTGGAGCGGTTGAACTTCAGCGACTGCCGGCATGAACGGGTGGCGGCGCTCAGCGGCGGCACGCGCCAGAAACTCAATCTGGTTCTCGCCCTGATGCACGAACCCCGGGTGCTGCTTCTGGACGAGCCGTATCAGGGTTTCGACTGGGACACCTACCTGCGGTTCTGGGATGTGGCAGCCGACCTGCGGGACCGGGGCTGCGCGGTCCTGGTGGTCTCCCACCTCGCCCATGACGCCTCCCGCCTGGACACCCTGTACCGCCTCGAGGCCGGCGTACTGCGGGAGACGGAACAGACCGAAGCGGGGATGGCGGCGGTATGACGCGGTGGTGGTCCTGCTTCCGTACGGCCGTGCGGTTCGCACTGATCGAGCAGGCGCGTAACCGGCTGGCGCTGCTCATCGTGGTCTTGTTCGTGCCGCTGTGGACCACCCTGGCGTTCACGGTGGTGGCGTCCGCCCCCTTGCGGTTCCGGATCCGTCCGGTCGGCCGCACGGTGGTCATGGACGGCAACATCCTGCTCCAGATCAACGGTGCGCTGCAGGCCCTGTCGCTGGTCATCGCGTTCATGATGTTCGTCGCCACGGTGCGTTCCGCGCCGTTCGACCAGCGCTTGGTGCGGGCCGGCTTTCCCCGGTCGTGTCTCGCGCTCGCCAAGTGCGGTGCGCTCTTTCTGGTCGCGGCCGTGGTCGCTGCCTACACCACCGCGTGGATGCACTTGTTCTGGCGGCCCGAGCAGCCCCTGGTGCTCGCCGCGGGCATGTTCACCGGTGCCGTGGTCTACGGCGGAATCGGGATGGTGCTGGCGGCCGTGGTGCGCAGCGAGCTGGCCGGCATGTTCCTCGCCATCATGATCAGTTCCATTGATCTGGTGCTGCAGAACCCGCTGATCAACCCGGACGCCGACAGTCTCGTGGTGCGTCTGCTGCCGGCCTACGCGGCGGTGCAGACCTCGGTGGCGGCTGCCGGTCTGCAGGTGGTGCCGGCCGGTTGCCTCCTGCTGGGCGGAGGCTGGGCGGTGGGCATGGCCGCACTGGGCATCGCCGCCTTCGCCGCCCGGACCCGCACGCGCGTCCCGCGTGCGGGGGCCAAGGCACCGTCGACGGGCGCCGAGCAGGCTGCGCCGGTGTCGTGACCGGCCCGGTGCGAGTGTCGTTCGGACCATGAACGCCGTGTACGGCGACAGCGTGACAAGGTGAGGACGGGAGAGCCTGGCGGTGCAGGAGGCGGTGCCTCGAACGGAAGCGCGCTGGGCGTGGCTGCTCAGCGACGGCGGCGAGCCCCGGAACTGGATGCTGCTCCTGGCCCCCCTGCTGGGCCGGCACACGGACGGTTGGGCCGGCATCGGCTGGGGCGTGGTCGCGGCGATGTTCACCGCGGTGCTGCCCACGGTGATCCTTCGGCTCGGCGAGCACCGCCGGTACTGGGGAGACCGGCATGTGCGCCGCCGGCAGGACCGCATCGTGGCGGCCCCGGGTGTGATGGCCTCGGTCATCACCGGCACCGTACTGCTGTATCAGCTGGATGCTCCCGTCGAGGTGACGGCCCTGGTGACCGCGATGCTCGCCGTTCTCCTCGCCCTCCTGGTGATCACCTTTTTCTGGAAGGTGTCGGTGCACTCCGCCGTCGCCTCCGGTGCCCTCACCATCCTCGCCACGGTCTTCGGCCCCTGGTCGCTCGTGCTGGCTCCCGTGGTGGTGCTGATCGGCTGCTCCCGCATCCGGCTGCGCTGCCACACCGCCGCGCAGGTAGGCGTCGGGTTCCTCATCGGAGCGGCCGTCAGCTCCCCCGTCTTCGACCTCGTGAGGTGATGGGCCTGAACCCGTTCCCGGCCCCCGGCCCCGCCGATCTCGTCCTGGTCAGGGCTGACCGGCTCGCGGAGCATCCGGACGCCCACGCGACGATCGGGGCAGTACTGCACCTGACCGGCGCGGTGCCCGGTCTCGCCGGCCTGCGCGAGCACGTCACCGCCCATCTGGACGAGCTGCCCTGTCTGACGCATGTCCTGACCGGCAACGGACCGACCGCACAGTGGATGCCGGCCGACCCGGACCTGACCTGGCACATCCGCGCCCAGCACGTCGACGGCGAACCGCGGGCCCTCGAGGCAGCAGTGCGTCTCGCGCTGAGAGAGCCGTGGCCGGAGCAGGTCCCGGCCTGGCGCATGATCCTTCTGCACGGTCACGTGCCCGACGGGTCCGCTCTGCTCTATCTCACGCACCACGCCGTTCAGGACGGTGCCAACATCGGCACGGTGCTGGACACGCTGTTCGGCCCGCGTCCGCTGCCCCAGTTCCCCGCGCCCGCCCGGGCCGGCCTGCGCCGAACCGCCCGCAGTGCCGTGAGCCTGCTGCGGCACGCGCGCCGGCACCGCCTGTGGCAGTCCGCCGCGCATCCGCTGTCGAGCCGCCGCCACCTGCTGTGGGCCCAGGCACCCTCCGCCGGTCTGCGTGCCGCGGCCCGCGCCGGCGGGACCAGCGTCAACGACGTCTACCTCGCCACTGTGGTCCACGCGATCACCCAGTGGGCCGAGGACGCCTGGCCGCACGCCACCACCACGACGATCCCTGTGATGGTCCCCGTCAACGTGCGCACGCCCGACGAGGTCGCGGCCCCCGGCAACCGGCTGTTCCTGACCCGGATCGATCTGCCCGGCGGGACCATGCCGGTGGACCGGCGCCTGGCACGCACGGCGGCCGTCACCTCCGTACTCAAGTCCGCCGGACACAAGGCGGTGCTGAGAGCGGCCCTCACCCGGCTTCCCCGGCGGCTGCTCCAGCTCCTCGTGGACGCGAGCACGGTCCCTGGGCGGCTCACCGTCTGCGCCTCCTACCTCGTGGTACGCCGTCCTCTGCACTACGGCGAGGCTGCCGTGCACCGCATCGACCCCATCATGTGCTGCCCGCCCGGCGTCCCCCTGGCCGTCGCGGCGACGACGTACGAAGACACCACCAGCGTCTCCTTCCGCATCGACACCGCCCTTCCCGGCGCCGACAGCATTCCCGAACGCTGGCGCCGGGCCCTCACGGAGCTGACGCGCTCGGCCCCGCCACCGAGCACCTTGTAGGTGCGGCCGGTCACCTGGTGCGATGGACGCTCCACAGCGGCAGCTGCTGGAAGAAGGTGACCGCCTCCTCCCGCCACCGTGACTGCCAGCCGGCGGCCACCGTGGACGCCTGCTGCGCGTGGCGGTGCATGTCGGTTCTCAGCCGGTCCGCCACACCGCGGCGTTCGCCGATCTCCCTGAGGGCGGCGACGGTCTCCGGCGTGCAGGACGCATCGCCGAACGCGGCCTCCACCACGCGACGCTCCGGGCCGTCAACGGCTGCAAGCAGGGCGTGGAGAGCGTAACTGCGCTTGCCGTCACGGAGGTCGGCGCCGGTCGGCTTGCCCAGGACGGCCGGGTCGCCGAACAGATCCAGGTAGTCGTCGCGCATCGTTTCGCTGATGCCGACCAGCCGGGCGTAGTCACGCAGCTCCTTCTCGAAGAGGGAGGGCTGTTCCCCTGCGGCCAGCAGTCCCAGCTGCATGGGTGCGAGAAGCGAGTAGCGTGCGGTCTTGTAGTCGGACACGCAGTGCAGGATCTCTTCGTCCGGGGCGGCCATGAAGTCCCGCTCGACGTCGATGATCTGCCCCATGAACGTGTCCGCCGCTGCCCGGGTCTGGACCTCGACCATGGCCTGTCGCACCCCCACGGGCGCCTTCGTCTCCAGCAACACCCGCAGCGACAGGGCGAGGGCGAGGTCCCCCGCGAGCACGGTCAGACCGATCGCCGTGTGCGGATGATCAGGGAACCTCTCCCGGTAGACGTAGTAGGTGGACGGGCCTCCCCGGCGGACCGGACCGTCATCGATCAGGTCGTCATGCACCAGGCCGGACGTGTGGAGCAGCTCGATGCTCAGCGCCGCGGCGTCCAGACCTTCGACCGGTTCGGCGGTCACCAGGCGGGCGGCCTCGTTCACTGCCACGGCCCTGAACCGTTTTCCGCCACGCAGGGAGAAATCTCGTAGCAAATCAATGCACTCCGGGGTGAAACGGCTGAACGGCGGTGCGTCCAGCCTGTCGCTCAACGTGTCGAAGTACTCCTCGAAGCGCGTGTTGAACCAGCGCTCGTATCCGGCGACACGATCGAGAACCTGCTCGGTCATCACGAGTTCTTCCTGCTCGGGGGTCGGGTGACACCGCTGTGGTCGCAGCAGGGTCAGGAGGTGTACCGGGTGGCCTTGACCGCCAGGCCGCGCAGAGCACGATCCGCGGACTGCGGGAGCCCGGCCCCGTCCAGGACGCGCAGGACATGGTCGTAACGGGAAGCGATCATCCGTTCGGTCTCCTGTCGTGCCCCCGTCGCGATCAGGACGGCCCGGATCTCCGCCGCTTCCCGCTCCTGAAGGTCGGCCCGGCCCACCAGCCGGTCAAGCCGCTTCCGCTGGACCGGGTCGGCGTTCCGCAGGGCCAGGGCCAGCAGCACGGTCCGCTTGCCCTCCCGCAGGTCGCTCAGGCCGGGAGCGCATGCGCCGTCCGCGCTGCCGAACGCGTCCAGCAGGTCGTCCCGCAGCTGGAACGCCTCCCCCAGCGGCCGGCCCAGCCGGGTGAAGACCTCCATCGTGGCCTCGTCGGCCCCGGCGACGGCAGCCCCCAGTTGCAGGGGCCGCTCGATCGTCGCGGTGGCGGTCTTGTAGCGGATGATCCGCAAGGCCGCCTCGATGTCATCAGCGCCACGGCCGGTACCCATGACGTCCAGGTACTGCCCGTACATCACCTCTTCCAGCATCGCGTCATACAGCCCGTGGACCAGCCGACGTCTGCCGGACTCCATCGGGGTGGTGTGCAGTAGTTCCTGCGCCCACATCAGAGCCAGGTTGCCCACCAGCAACGCGCCGCCCGCACCCAGCCGCTCGGTCCGCTCGCCGGCTCCCAGCCGGGCACGCATCACGCGGTGAACAGCGGGTCGGCCGCGGCGGCTGGCCGAGTCGTCCATGATGTCGTCGTGGATGAGGGCGAAGGCCACGAACAACTCCAAGGACGCAGCCACCCGCACCGCCGACGCCGCATCACCCTGGCCACCGGCGGCGTGCCAGCCCACGACGCACAAGAGCGCCCGGATCCGCTTCCCGCCGGCTGTCAGGAAGTCGCGTACGGTCTGCACCACCTCCGGCGGAAGCCCCCGGCCGGCCCCCGCACGAGCCTTCTCGGCCAAGAAGTCCTCGAGCACGCCATCGACTTGGCGCTGCACCGCAGGCAGATCCACAGCTCGCGCATCGACCACGCCCGACGTCATGACTCACCACTCCCCACCAGGGGGGCCGGCCTCATGTTGGTCTGCATGATCCGTCCAACGACCCACACCGCTGAACAGCACGCGTCCGGGCCCTGGATCGTGTCGCCCGTGTCGTAGGCGAGCGTCAAGCCTCCGTGCGCGCCAGCGCCTGTTCCAGTACGACCAGCAGCGCGTCCCGTACCGAACCGCGCTCCCTGGCGTCGAAGACGATCACCGGGACGCGGTCGTTGACGTCGAGGGCCCAGCGGACCTCGTCCAGGGTGTGCTCGACCCTGCCGTCGAAGGCGTTGACGGCGACCGCGAACGGGATCTGCTTGTGCTCGAAGTAGTCGACCGCGGCGTAGCAGTCGTCGAGACGGCGGGTGTCGACGATGACCAGGCCGCCGAGCGCGCCCTCGACGATGTCGTCCCACATGAAGCCGAAACGCTCCTGGCCCGGCGTGCCGAACAGGTACAGCTTCAGGGTCGGGTCGACGGTGATGCAGCCGAAGTCCATCGCGACCGTGGTCGTGGTCTTGCGCGGGGTGTGGCTGAGGTCGTCCACCCCCGCGGCGACCTCGGTGATGGCGGCCTCGGTGGTCAGCGGCTCGATCTCGGAGATCGAGCCGACCGCGGTGGTCTTGCCCACCCCGAAGCCGCCCGCGATCACCATTTTGACCGGCAGCGGCGGTCGTACGGCGGCGGAGGGCGCGGCCGAGGGCCGGGAGGCCGGTTCAGTCGGTGTCACGGAGTACCCCTCGGGAGTCGGGGATGGCGCGCAGGCCGTCGATGAGCCGGCGCAGGACGGAGGAGTCGTGGGTGGCGTCGGTGTCGGGCACGTGCACCGTCAGCTGACCGGCCGTGCGCAGGTCCTCGGCGAGGATCCGCACCACGTTCAGGTGCAGCCGCAGCCGGGCCGCGATCTCCGCGATGGACTGCGGGATCCGGCACGCGGCGACGATGTCGTGCTGTTCGAAGGCGAGCCGGTCGAGCACGGCGAGTCCCTCGGCGGTGGCCACCACCTGGGTCTCGACGGGCATCGTCCGGCCGGACGGATCGGGTGCCACCCGGCCGGCGGTGACGAGGAACGGCCGTACGGCGGGTACGGGACCGCCCGGCTCCGGGTTCGGAGGCGTGCTGCCGTCCGCCATGACTGCGCTTCCTCCTCGGTCAGCGCTTCGACGCGGTGCCGACGCTGTTCTTGAGTTCGAGCACGAGCTGCGGGCTGAGCGCGCTGCCGGCGCGGTTCGCGAACAGCGTCATCTCGTACGCGATGTTGCCGAGCTTGGCCTCCTTGTCGGTGACGACGCCGAGCACGGCGCCGCTGCCGATCGCGGAGACCAGGACATGGCCGCCCTCCAGGTCGATGATGACCTTGTTGAGACCGCCGAGGCCGTAGTTGCCGGAGGCTCCGGCGGCCAGGCTCGTGATGCCGGAGACGATCGCGGCGAGGCGCTCGGAGTCCGCGGGCTCACGCAGCTCCGACACGGCGATGAGCAGCCCGTCCGAGGAGACGGCGATGGCGTCGACGACGCCCGCGGTCTCCGTCGCGAAACGGTTCAGCAGCCAGGTGAAGTCGGCTGCGGCGGCCTGCAGGTCGGCGGGCGTGGTGCCTTCCGTAGGCGTGTCACCTGTGGACGTGCTCACTGCTCCGCTCCTTCCGGGGAGTGGTTCTGTTCGTGCGGGGGGTTGTCGTCCCTGAGTGCGGGTCTGGGGTGGCTGCCGGTCGCACTGTCCCGGTGGGCGCGCTCCACGGCCGCCTCGAACTCGTCGAGCGCGTCGCGTACGGCCTCCGCGTCGGCGGGCCGGACGGGAGCCGTCTTCTGCACGGCCTCGGCACCGACAGTGGTGCGCAGCGTGGCACCACGGACACGGCGCCGAAGGGGGCGGGCGCCGTCGCCGCCGTCACCGTTCCCGGGTGCCTCACCGGTGCGGGCCTGCGGGATGAACGGAGCTGTGGCGGAGGGGAGTTGGGCAGACACGGTCGTGTCGCGGTGCGGGACGCGGCGGGGGAGGGGCGCGTGGTCTCCGTCGGCGGAAGCGGCGGCCACCGTGCCGCCGGGCTCGGTGGCCGCTGTACGCCGGGCCGTCGGGCCTGCGGCCGGCTCCTGGACCGACTCGGGCCGTACGGCCGTAGAAGCTGTCGCCCGGACCGGATCCGGGCCCGGTGTCGGGGCGGAGGTCGTCTCCGAGTCGGGGTCCGAGGCCCAGGCCGGTGCCGGGCGCGTTCCCGTGGCGGTGCCCGGACCGACGCCCGCCACCGAAGCCGTACGGGGCTGCGCCGGCGCACTCGACACGGGGCTCATCGTCAGCAGGAGGGAAGCCGGGATGGTCACCTCGGCCGTCACGCCGCCTCCCGGTGTGCGGGACAGGACCACGCTGACGTCCCAGCGGCGGGCCAGTGTGCCGACCACGAACAGGCCGAGGACCTTCGTCGGGACGAGGTCGAGGCGCTCACGGCGGATCAGGCGGGCGTTCTCCTCCTCCAGGCGTTCGGGACTCATGCCGAGACCGTGGTCGGAGATGACGACCAGCGCGCCCTCGTGGCTGTCCTTGACGATCACCTCGACGGGGCTGCCGGCGGGCGAGAAGGACACGGCGTTCTCGACGAGTTCGGCCACCATCAGGGTGAGGTCGCCGATGATGTCGGGCTCGACCATGGCCTCCGTGCCGGCCTGGAGGGAGACCCGCCGGAAGCCCTCGATCTGGCCGAGCGCGGCGCGCACCACGTTGGTCAGGGCGAGCGGCCCGGAGTCGAGGACGGTCTCGCGGATGCCGGCCAGCAGCATCAGGCTGTCGGCGTTGCGGCGCAGACGGACCGCGATGTGGTCGATGCTGTAGAGGCGTTCCAGGAGCGCCGGGTCGGTCTCGCCGCGCTCGACCGCGTCGATCAGGGCCAGCTGCCGGGTGGTGAGGTTGCTGACCCGGCGGCCCACGTTGCCGAACATCTCGGCGACGTTGCGCCGGCTGAGCACCTGGCGTTCGAGGAGCGCGACCGCGGTGGTCTGCACCTGGTTGAACACTTCGGCGAGATCGCCGATCTCGTCCTTCGCGGTGACCGGCATCTCCTGGAGCCGCGGCGTCCCGGTGTCCTCGGTGTCGTCGTCGGCCACGCGGGCCAGCTCCCGGCCCGCCACCTCGGCGACCTGCCTCGCGGCACCGGTGAGCGCCTGCACCGGGCGCACCACCGAGCGTCGTACGGCGACCGAGAAGGCGAGCCAGAGCACAAAGCCCAGCAGGGCCGATCCGAGCAGCCAGGCCGCGTTCGAGCGCGCGTCCCGCGAGGCGGTGTCGGCGCGGTCGGCGATCTGGCCGATGAGCGAGGTGGTGGTCTTCAGCCGGGTCCGGGCCTGGGCGCGGTAGTCCGGGTAGGAGTCGAGCGCCGTCTGGAAGGCGTCCTTGATCTCGGACGGGGTCCCCGCCTGCAGCGAACCGGGGTCGATCTGCAGCTCGGCGTACTGCCGGGCGATCGCCGCCTGGGCCGTGTTGTGCTCGATGTCGCCGAGTTCCTCGGACTGCTCCGCACTGGCGAACCGGCCGAAGCGTTCGACCTGGTGGGTGTACTCGTCGTAGGAGCCGATCGCGCCGATCAGCTCGATGAGGGCGTTGGAGTCACCGGTCGTCGCGGAGAAGACACCGGTCTCGAAGGAGCCGTGCGCGGCGTCGGCGCGCAGCAGCGAGTCGAGCAGGTTGCCGGTGAAGGTGGCCGCGAGGGCCGGGTTGCGGTCGAGCCCGAGGCCGTCGATCAGGCCCTCGGCGGCGTCGCTGTAGGCCGGGTCGATGTTGTCGGCGGGCAGGTAGGCCTTCTCGATGGTGTTGCGCAGGTCCGCCAGGCCGTTGACCTCGCGAAGGGCCTGGGCCTCCTCCTGCGGCAGCCGGCCGCCGAAGACCTCGCGGACCTTCTCGACCTGGTTGTCCACGCGGATCTGCGCCTCGCGGTAGGCGGCCTGCGAGGGGGCGCGTCCGTCCCAGCTGGACTGGTGGCGCACGGAGAGCAGGACGGCCTGCTGGTGCTCGGCCTCCAACTGCCCGACGAGCTTGGCCACTTCGGCGCTGTCCCGCACCAGCTGGGCCGCGTCCGACGCGTCCCGGGACTGGCCGACCTGGTCGGCGAAGAGATAGGCCAGCAGCACGGCGACCACCGCGAGGGGCACGCCCACCAGGATGTTCAGCTTGCGCCGGAACGGCCAGCGCTCGGCGAAGTCCCGTAGCCCCCGGTCGCCGCGTGCGCCGTCCCGGTGCGGCGGCGGTGCCGACCGGGTGGACACGTCCACCTCGTTCGTGGACACCAGCCCTCCTTCATGGGGGTCTCGGCCGGCGCGCGAGAACACGCCTGACCGATTCTGATCGCTACGGGACGGTGCGTAGGGACACCTGAGTGGCTCCTGCACGCCTGTGTGACCGGCGCCAACTGCGGCGAGACTACAGCCTCTTCGGACAGCGCTTGTTGCCGCCCTGAGTCAAGAATCCGTTACAACCCGAGTCGTACCCCGCGTGCCGGTTTTGCGTTTCCTTCACAACCGATCACGGGCTGATGCCAATTGTGACCAGGTCGCTCTTGACTGAGGGAGAACAGGCTGGATTGGATCAGTGCAAGGGCTTCCCCTCCCGGACGCCCCGAACACCTTGCATCCCCCTGAGTTCCGGAACGGGAATCGTGACTTCTACCGCCGCACACCGCAGGTCCCTCAGGAAGAACCCCGGCGTGGCCGCCGTCGCGCTCGCCGCCGCCACGGTCCTGCTGGCGGGATGCGGGTCCTCCGACAAAAGCTCCGACCCGCTGAGCCAGGACACGGGGGGCGCCGCCAGCGGCGACACCGTGGTCGTCGGCTCGAACAACTTCGCCGAGAGCATCCTGCTCGCCGACATCTACGGCGAGGCACTGAAGGCCAAGGGCGTCAAGGTCACCTACAAGCCCAACATCGGCAGCCGCGAGACCACCTACGGCCTGCTGAAGAACGGCTCCATCACCGTCCTGCCCGAGTACAACGGCTCGCTGCTGGCCTACCTGGACAAGAACGCCAAGCAGGAGTCCGCGCAGGCCGTCAACGCCGGGGTCAAGGCCAAGCTCGACTCCAAGCTGACGCTGCTGGAGTCGGCGCCGGCGGAGGACAAGGACTCGGTCACGGTCAACGCGGAGACCGCGAAGAAGTACAGCCTGACCGGCGAGTCCACTCTCGCCGACCTCAAGTCCATCGCCCCGAAGCTGGTCATCGGGGGCTCGCCGGAGTTCCAGACCCGGCAGCAGGGTCTGCTCGGCCTGGAGTCCCAGTACGGCCTGAAGTTCGAGTCCTTCAAGGCCCTCGACGCGGGCGGTCCGCTGACCCAGGCGGCGCTCAAGAAGAACACCGTGCAGGCCGCGGACATCTTCACGACCGACCCGACCATCACCAAGGAGAAGTTCGTCGTCCTCCAGGACCCGAAGAACCTCTTCGGCTTCGCGAACGTGACCCCGCTGGTCTACAAGTCCGGTCTCACCCAGGAGGGCGTGGCCGCCCTGAACGCGGTCTCGGCCAAGCTGGACACCAAGGCGCTCCTCGCCATGGACTCCCAGGTCCAGCTGGACAACAAGGACCCGCTGGACGTGGCGAAGGCCTGGCTGAAGACGAACGGCCTCGGCTGATCCTCCTCGCCGACCGGCGCGATGGTCTCCGCTGTGGCGGAGCTCCCTCACAGCGGAGACCCGCGCCGGTTCTGACGGGGTGACGCTCGGCACTTCGCCGCGGGCTCGGCTCTGGCCGGGGGCCCGGGTTCCGCTCCGCCAGGGGCTCGGCCTCACCCCGGCCGGTCCGAGCGACGCGTGCACCGTCCGCAGCAGCGATCGCGCTGGTCTTCGGGCGGCCGCAGGTCAGATTCCGAGTTCCGCCCGCACCCGGGCCGCCGCGCCCACCGCCACCGCGTCCTCGCCGAGCAGCGAGGGCACCACCCGCACCGGATGCCCGCTGACCGGGGGTTCGGTGGCCAGGGCCCGCAGGATCGACGGTTCCAGGAGCGGCCAGGCGCGGCTGACGCCCCCACCGATCACGACCGTGGTGATGTCCAGCAGCCCCGCCGTCACCAGGAGCGCGCGGGCGACCGCGGCGCCCGCGTCCTCGTACACGGCGAGCGCGTCCGGGTCGGCGGCCTCCGCCACTTCGCGTGCGCTCCGCTGCCGCCCGGTCCGCTCCTCGTACCGCGCCGTGATCGACCGCCCCGACGCCAGCGTCTCCAGATGACCGCGCCCGCCACAGGTGCACGGCAGGTCGCCGAAGCCCGGCACGTGCCCGATCTCACCCGCCGCACCGTGCGGCCCGTCGTACAGCGCCCCGTCCAGCCACAGCGCCCCGCCGACCCCGGTCCCGAGGGTCATCCCGAGCACATGCGGCTCGCCCGCGACCGCGCCGGCCGTCGCCTCGCCGCTCAGGAACGCGTTGACGTCGTTGTCCAGGAACGCCGGCACCCCGAGCGCCTCCTCGAACGCGGACGTCACCGCGAACCCGGCCCAGCCCCGGAAGGAGTCGCTGGCCACCAGGATCCGCCCCTCGCGCGCGTCCACCACACCCGCCGCCCCGACCCCGACACCCAGCAGCCGTGCGGGCGTACGGCCGAGCAGCAGGCGTACGGCAGAAAGCGCGGCGCCGGCCATCGCGCCCCCGCCGGCGGCCGCCGGGGTGGGCAGCTCCAGCCGGTCGACGACGGTCAAGTCCGCTGCGCACAGGGCCACTTGGGTGCTCGTGCCGCCGATGTCGACACCGGCGACCACCTTCACGCGGTGACCTCCGTCTGCCGTCGGGCACGCCGCTCGCGTTGCACCACCGGATCCGGCACGGGCACGGCCGCGAGGAGCCGCCGGGTGTAGTCGGTCTCCGGGCGCAGCAGCGTGGACATGGTCGGGCCCTGTTCCTCGACCCGCCCGTCCCGCATGACGACGACCCGCTGGGCGAACTCCTGGACCACGGCCAGGTCGTGGGAGACGAAGAGACAGGCGAAACCCAGCTCCCGCTGCAACTCGGCGATCACCCCCAGCACGGTCCGCTGCACGCTCACATCGAGCGCGCTGGTCGGCTCGTCCGCCACCAGCAGCCGGGGTTCGAGCACCAGGGCCCGCGCGAGACTCACCCGCTGCCGCTGACCACCGGACAGCTCACGAGGGCCCCGGCCCGCCAACTCCCTGGGCAACCGCACGAGTTCGAGCATCTCGGCGACCCGCTCCTGCCGCTCGGTCCCCGACATGCCCCTGCGGTGCACCCGCAGCGGCTCGGCCACGCACTCGGCCACACTCATCCGCGCGTCCAGCGAGGCCACCGGGTCCTGGAGCACCACACCGACACCGGCCAGCAGGGCCCGCCGTTTCCGGCCCCTGACCCGGCCGAGGTCCGTCCCGAACAGCGACACCGAGCCGGAGGCGGGCGCGACGAGCCCGAGCGCGACCCTGGCCGCCGTCGACTTGCCCGACCCGGACTCGCCCACGAGGCCGACGGTTTCACCGGGACGGACGTCGAGAGAGATCCCGTCCAGGGCCCGGATGCGCCCGAACCGCACCGACACGTCACGCAGTCGCACCACGGGAGGTTCTTCGACCGCGGGAGCGTCCTCACCGCTGAGCCGCAGCCGAGGCACCGCCGCCAGCAGTCCCCGCGTGTACGCGTGCCCGGGCCGCAGCAGCACCTCCTCCACCGGCCCCGTCTCCACGACCTCGCCCCGCAGCATCACAGCGACCCGGTCCGCGAAGTCGGCGACCACGCCCATGTTGTGCGTGACCAGCAGGACGCCGGTGCCCGAGTCGGCCGCCAGGCGCCGCAGCAGATCCAGGATCTCGGCCTGCACGGTGACGTCGAGCGCGGTGGTCGGCTCGTCCGCGATCAGCAGGCTCGGCGAGTTGGCGATCGCCATGGCGATGACGACCCGCTGCCGCTGTCCGCCCGACAGCTGGAAGGGAAACGCCGAGGCCCGCCGCTCCGGCTCGGGAATCCCGACACGGCGCAGGAGCTCGACCGCCTCCCGCGCGGCCTCGGACCGGGAGACGTCCCGGTGGTTCCGTACGACCTCCGCGATCTGGGCACCGACCCGGGTGAGCGGGTCGAGAGCGGTGGCCGGCTCCTGGAACACCATGGAGGCGGTCCGCCCCCGCAGCCGGGCGAGCGCGGCCTCCGGCGCCCCGACGATCTCCGTGCCGTCGACCGCGATCCGCCCCGAGGCCCGCGCGGTGCCAGGCAGCAGTCCCATCGCGGCGAGCGCGACCGTCGACTTGCCGGACCCCGACTCGCCGACCAGCGCCAACGTCTCCCCGGGCCGCACCCGCAGCGACACCCCGCGGACGGCGGGCACGTCACCCGTCTCGGTGGAGAAGGTCACCCCGAGATCCTCGATGGTCAGGATGTTCATGCCCGTCCCCTCACGTCGAAGGCGTCCCGCAGCCCGTCGCCGATCGCGTTGAACGCGCACACGACGAGGATGATCGCGAGGCCCGGTGGCACGATCAGCCACCAGCGCCCCGAGTACGCGGCCGTCAGGCCGGCCGACAGCATGCCGCCCCAGTCGGTCCTCGGCGGCTGGACACCGAGGCCCAGATACGACACGTACGCGATGAGCAGGATCGCGTCGGCGATCTGGAAGGTGGCCGCGACGACGATCGTGGAGACGGCGTTCGGCAGGATGTGCCGCCGGATCGCCCGCCCGTGCGTGCCGCCGGTGGCGCGCAGGGTCAGCACGTAGTCCCGGTTCTTCAGCGTGAGTGTCTCGGCCCGCACCAGCCGGGACGGCACCAGCCAGGACACCAGCCCGAGCACGACGATCAGCCCGAGCGGGCCGGGACTGGTGATGGCGGAGACGACCAGCAGGATGAACAGCGCGGGAATGGCGATACCCGCGTCGACGACCCGCATCATCACGGCATCGACCCACCCGCCCGCATACCCCGCGACGGCCCCCCACAGCGTCCCGATGACGGTGGCCAGCAGCCCCGCCGCCAGCCCGACGAGCAACGACACCTGCCCGCCGTACATGAGCCGCCCGAGCTGGTCGTGTCCGACGGCGTCGGTACCGAGCCAATGGGCTGCATTCGGCGCCAGGTTGACCTGCGTGAGATCGGTATGGGTCTGGTCGGTGGAGTACACCAGCGGCCCGACGAAGCAGAAGATCACGAAGAGGATGACGACTGCGAGTCCGGCCACAGCAAGCCTGTTGCGCGCGAAACGCGCCTTCAGGGGCGCGGGGCGTCGTCCCTTCGCGGCTCCGCCGCGGGGCGCGACGAGCCCCCGCCGGCGGACGGTTTCGACACGACCGCTCACGCCCGCCCCTCCTTCACCCGAGGATCCACGACCCGCTGCACGACATCCGCGAGCAAGGTCCCCACAACAGTCGCCACCGAGATCACCAGCACCGACCCGAGCAGCACCGGATAGTCCGACGACTGTGCCGCGGACCAGAACAACAGCCCCATCCCCGGGTAGTTGAACAGCTGCTCCACCACCAGCGCGCCCCCGAACAGCACCGGCACGTAGTACCCGAGCATCGCCACCACCGGGGTCAGCGAGTTGCGGAACACATGCCGGAAGAGAACCGCGTACTGCGACGCACCCCCCGCCCGGGCGGTCCGCACATAGTCCTCGGAGAGGTTCTCCAGCGTCGCGCCCCGCATATAGCGGCTGAACACGGCCACCATCGACGCGGCCCCCGTGACCACGGGCAGCACCAGCCCCGCCGGATCCGCGAGCACCTGCCCCAACGTGTCCCCTTGCGGGGCCTGCGACGGAAACCACCGAAGCGTCTGCGTGAACAGCAGGATCAGCAGCAACCCCAGGAAGTACACCGGTGTCGAATAGGCGACGAAGCTCAGCGTGGTGATGACGTAGTCGGCCGGCTTGTTCCGCCGCACGGCCTGCCACATCCCGAGCGGCACCGCCAGCAACAGCCCGACCACCGCGGACAGCACGGTCAGCACCAGCGTCTTCGGCAACCGTTGCCCGATCAGCCGGGAGACCGCCTCGTTCAGCGTGTACGACGTCCCGAGGTCCCCCTGCGCCAACTCGCGCAGGTAGTAGACGTACTGCACGGGCAGGGACCGGTCGAGCCCCTGCTCGTGGTTGAACGCGGCGATCTGCCCGGCCGTCGCCTGCGGCCCGAGGATCCCGCGCGCGGGGCCCCCGGGAAGCGCGTGCAGCAGGCAGAAGACCACGATCGTGACGATCAGGATCACGGCGAGTGCCTGAAGAAGCCGGCGGGCGAGGTAGACGGCTGTGTCCACTAGTTCGTCCACTTCCACTGTGCCGGGTGGAAGTTGGCGAGCGAGTCTTGCGAGAAGCCGCCGAGACCGTTCCTGACGACGGAGATCTGGTAGTCGGGCTCGGGCAGCCAGATCACCGGCAGGTCCTTCGCCAGGGCCGCGCTGTAGTCCTGGATCGCCTGGTTCGAACTCGATGTGGTGGTAGCGGAGATGAGCTTGTCGACATCCGGGTTCGAGTAGTTGCCGAAGTTGGAGCCGCCGCCGGTCTGGAACAGCGAGTCACCGGTCGGGAAGGCGTTGAAGTACCAACTGCCCGCCGTGCCGAAGAAGCTCAGCTGCCACTTGCAGATGGACTGCCCCGAGGTGCACTGCGGGGTCTGCGAGAGCACCGAGTTGACCGGGGCCGTCTTGATGGAGAACTTGATGCCGGTCTTCGCGAGCGAGGACTGGATCGCGCTCATCATGTTGTCGGTGACCGCGGAGCCGGACTGCGAGAGCACCTGCATCTCGAACTTCGTGCCCTTGGCGACCCCCGCACCGCACTTCGCGGGCTCGGCGCATGTCATCACCCCGCCCTGCTCGGTCCAACCGTGGCTGGTGAGAAGGGACTCGGCGGTGGCGTTCGAGAAGGGGTACGGGTTGTCCTTCTGCACGGGCGACAGGAAGTCCGAGGCCTGTCCCTGCGGGACGGGGCCGTATCCGGGTGTCGCCGTCCCGTTGAGGACGACCTTCGCGAGGGCCGTCTGGTCGATGGAGTGCTGGACGGCCTGACGGGCGTACAGCTGCTTGAACACCGCGCCCATCGCCGGGTTGTTGAAGTTGTACGGCATGTAGGTGATCGCCCAGCCCGACCACGGCTGCACCTTGTAGCCCTGTGCGGTGAAGCTGTCCTTCTGGTCGAGGTCGGTGGCCTCGATGTAGCCGTAGTCGACGCTGCCGGAACGCAGGGCGTTCTTCTCGGCGTCCGCGGTCGTGAAGGGCAGCAGGTTCACCGTGGGGATGTTCGCCTTCTCGCCGCCGTCGTACTTCTTGTTGGCGGTGAGGACGACCTTCCCGGCGGTGGAGAAGGACTTGACGGCGTAGGGGCCGCTGATGGTCTTCCACAGCGGGTTCGAGGCGTATCCGGAGATGTTCTTGGCCGCGTCGTTGAGGTACGTCCATGCCTGCTTGGCGTCCCGGCCCCCGGCCCAGACGTGCTGCGGCAGCGGGGTGATGGAGTTGAGCTCGTTGGCCAGCATCCACTGCGGGTTGTACGCCCGGTCGAAGGTGATCGTGAAGTGGCGGGCGTCCACCGTCTTGAAGGACGTCCAGTTGTCCGGCGCCTTGCCGGGGTTGTAGCCCGCCCAGGCCGCCTTGTTCGCCTTGATGAGGTCGAACCAGAACTTCACGTCCGCCGAGGTGATCGGCTTCCCGTCGCTCCAGTGCCGGTCGCCGAGAGTGATCGTCACGCTCTTGTTGTCGGCGGCGAAGTCGGCGGCCGTGGCGACCGAACCGGCTTTGTTCCAGCCGATCTTGCCGGTGGAGCCGTCGTAGGCGATGAGCGGTTCCCACAGGGTGTTCGCGATGGAGATGTTGTTGGTGTTGAGGTGCGCCGCGGTGCCGATCGGCAGGATCCAGTTCGGGGTGAAGTTCGCGGGCAACGCGTAGTCGATCGTGTCGTGCGAGGAGGACGACGACGAGCCGCTCGACCCGGAACACGCGGTGAGCAGCAGGGTGCCCGCGCTGAGGGCGGCGGCACCGGCGAGAAGTCTCGTGCGGGCAGGGGACATGGTTGCTCCAGGGGCCAGGGAGGCGGAAGCGGGGGGCGGAGCCAGTGAACGCCCCGTCTGTTGGAAGAAATAGGCGTGCCGCTGTAAAAAGCCTGTTTCTGCTGTTCTGGAAAAAGCACGGAGAGGGTTTTCGGGCCTACGCTCAACGCCTGAGCCGTCGAATTCGGGAGTAACTTCGACCATGCTTGAAAAAAGTCCGCCACCGCACCGGCAACCGCCCCGACGGCACGGCACCGGCTTCTCCTCGCTCGCCGAGGGCGTCCTCGAACTCCTTGCCTCCGGGCAGGCGTCGACCCGTACGGAACTCGCCGCGCTGCTGGGGGCCGCGCCCTCGACCGTGTCCTTCGCGGTCGGCCAGTTGCTGGACCACGGCCTGGTCGCCGAGGAGGGCACCCGGTCCTCCACCGGTGGGCGGCCGCGCAAGGTGCTGCGGCTCGGCGGCAGCGACGGGTACGCGGTCGCGGCCGACATCGGCGGAAAGCACGCGCACGTGGGGGTCGTCCACCCCGGGGGCGGCCTCACCGACGTCTCGACGGTCCCGTTCGCCACGGCGGACGGCCCCGAGGCCGCGCTGCCCGGCCTGGCGGACACCCTCCAGACCCTGATCGACCGGCATGGCCCGGGCCGGTTGCGGGGCGTCGGCCTGTGCCTGCCGGGCCCGGTCGACGTGGAGCCGGGCCTGGTGACCCTGCCCGCGCGCATGCCCGGCTGGAACCGCTTCCCCGTGCGCGACTGGTTCGAGGAACGCCTCGCCGTGCCGGTGGCCGTCGAGAACGACGCCAACTGCATGGCCGTCGGCGAGCACAGCGTGCGGCCCGCCGAGCACCGGCAGTCGATCATGGTGAAGGTGGGTTCCGGAATCGGCGCGGGCATCATCGCCGACGGACGGCTGTACCGGGGCGCGACCGGCGGGGCGGGGGAGATCACCCACGTCCGCGTCGAGGCCGCCCAGGACACCCCCTGCTCCTGCGGCAACACGGGCTGCCTGGAGACGGTCGCCTCGGGTGCGGCACTGGTCCGGATCCTGCGGGAGCGGGGCCTGCGGGTGGCGTCCACCGAGGACGTCGTACGGCTGGCCACCGACGCCGATCCCGAAGCCACCCGCGCGGTCCGCCAGGCCGGCCGCTACCTGGGCCAGGTCCTCGCCGCCAACGTCAACTTCTTCAACCCGGACGCGGTGTACCTGGGCGGCATCCTCTCCACCCTGGAGCCGTTCGTCGCCGCGGTACGGAGCCAGCTGTACGAGGGCTGCCACCCCCTGGTGACACAGCACCTGGTGATCGAGCGCACGTCGCTGGGCGCGGACGCGGGGCTGGCGGGGGCGGGGCAGTTCGCGTTGCAGCGGGCGCTGGCGCAGGCGATGCGGACGGTCACCGGAGGCCTGTAGGGGCACGACCAGCCACGACGAACGCGCAGACAACAACGGACCTGGAGCAACCGTGCCTTCATCCCGCCCCGTAATCGCCATCGCAGGCCTCGGCATCGAGTCCTCGACCTTCTCCCCGGCCCGCACCGAAGCCGCCGCCTTCCACCCCCTGCGAGGCGACGACGTCCTCACCCGCTACCCCTTCCTCGCCCCCGGGCAGCCACTGCGCGACGCGGCGGACTGGCGAGGCACCCTCGTCGGCAAGGCACTGCCCGGCGGTACGGTGACGGCCGCCGCCTACGCCGAGCTGACCCGTGAACTGCTCGACCGCCTCCGGGAACTGGGCCCCGGCAACGGCCTCTGGTACGACATCCACGGCGCGATGACCGTGGAGGGCCTGGACGACGCCGAGGCCGAACTCCTGCTCCGCATCAGGGAGATCACCGGCCCCGGCACGATCGTCTCCGCCTCCATGGACCTGCACGGCAACGTCTCGCGCGAACTCGTCCACCGCACCGACCTGATCACCTGTTACCGCATGGCCCCGCACGAGGACGCGATGCAGACCAAGGAGCGGGCCGCCCGCAACCTCGTGGACCACCTCACGAGCGGCGCCCCCCGCCCGGTCAAGGCATGGATCCCGGTGCCCGTGCTGCTGGCCGGCGAGCAGACCTCCACCCGGATCGAACCGGCGAAGAGCGTCTACGCGGCCGTGGCGGAGGTGGAGGCGGCCGAGGGAGTGACGGACGCGGCGATCTGGGTCGGCTACGCGTGGGCGGACGAGCCCCGCAACCGGGCCGCCGTCGTCGTCACGGGTTCCTCCGCGGACGCGGTGACGACCGGCGCCGAACGGCTCGCCCACGGCTTCTGGAAGGCCCGCCACGACTTCGGCTTCGTCGCCCCGACCGGCACGCTGGAGGAGTGCCTGGACGCGGCCCTGGCCTCCCCGAACCGGCCGTACTTCATCAGCGACACCGGGGACAACCCGACGGCGGGCGGCGCCGGTGACGTCACGTGGGGGCTCCGACAGGTGCTGGCCCGCCCGGAGTTCCAGGATCCCTCGGGTCCTGTGGTCGTCTACGCCTCGCTGCCGGGCCCCTCCGCCGTCGATACGGCCGTACGGGCCGGCGTCGGTGCCACGGTCACCGTCACCGCCGGTGCCGAGGTCGACGACCGCCACGCGGGCCCGCTCACCCTGACCGGCGTGGTGCACGCGATCCGGCACGGTGACGAGCACGCGGTGACCGAGGCGGTGCTGCGGGTGGGGAGCGTGTACGTGATCCTGACGCGGCTGAGGAAGCCGTACCACCACGAACGCGACTTCACCGACCTGGAGTTGGCGCCGCGCGAGGCGGACGTCGTCCTCGTCAAGATCGGGTATCTGGAACCCGAGCTGTTCGCGATGGCCGCCGACTGGAAGATGGCCCTCACCCCGGGCGGCGTCGACCAGGACCTGCCGCGGCTGGGGCACCACCGCATCCGCCGCCCGATGTTCCCCTTCGACCGGGAGATGCCGGACCCGGACCTCGGGGCCCGGCTGATCCCCTCCTCGGACGAGGAGCTGACCGGGCCGGACGAGTGAGGCGCCGCTAGGGCCTGTTGCGAAAGTGGCCTCTGCCGCGCGACGCCCGGCACGCTCCCCCACTGCCCTAAGGCGTGGGAGGGACCCCCACTCGCCGCACCGCCCGAAAGCCCGAGTACGCCCAGTACGAGGGCTTCCGTGCGGCACTCCCCCAGCCTTCGGCCGGGGGGACCCCCAGAGCACGCACCGGACGCCGCACGGCCGCCCTCCGGGCGACGAGGCCACTTTCGCAACAGGCCCTAGTCGACGGCCGCGGCGATCAGCAGGTCCAGGAGGGCGATCAGCACGTCCCGGGACGACTCGCGGCGCCGTGCGTCGCACAGCACCACCGGGACGTCCTCGGGGAGGGCCAGGGACTCCCTGATGTCCTCGGCCGGGTAGGGGTGCCGGCCCTCGAAACCGTTCACGGCGACGACGAAGGGGATGCGCCGGCGTTCGAAGAAGTCCACCGCGGCGAAGCTCGACTCCGGGCGGCGCACGTCGAGCAGGACGACCGCCCCCAGCGCGCCGACCGCGAGGTCGTTCCACATGAACCAGAACCGCTGCTGGCCCGGCGTGCCGAAGAGGTAGAGCACGAGTTCGTCGTTGATGGTGATCCGGCCGAAGTCCATGGCCACGGTGGTGGCCCGCTTCTCCTCGATCCCGGCGAGGTCGTCGACGCCCAGGCCGGCGACGGTGAGGGGTTCCTCCGTGCGCAGCGGGGTGATCTCGCTGACCGACCCGACCATGGTGGTCTTGCCGACGCCGAAGCCCCCGGCGATGAGGATCTTGACGGTGTCGGGTGCCGCGGGAGTACCTGCTGTCCCGGTGGCGAGCGTGTCAGAGCCGGCCAAGGCCTTCCCTCACTTTCTGCAGCAGGTCCAGGTCCGGGGTAGTGGGCGAGACGGGACGCGGCGGGTGCGCGGTGATCAGGCCCGCCTCCAGCAGATCGCACAGCATGATCACGGCCACGCTGACCGGGAGGTCGAGCAGCGCGGCCAGCTCCGCCACGGCGACCGGGCGGGCGCACCGGCGCAGGATGCGGGTCTGCTCGGCCTGCGGGCGCGGGGCGCCTTCCGGCGGCGGGTCGACCGCGGTCACCGTCGTGATGAGGGTGAAGTCGGCGCGGCTGGGCCTGGTCCGTCCACCGGTCAGGGCGAACGGTCGCACCAACCGGCCCGACGCGTCACTGTCGGTCACCTCACCCGCCGGTGGGGCCGATGCCGGCCCGTGGTGCCGCGCTGAGGTGCTCGCCGATCTTCTTCACCAGCATGTTCATCTGGTACGCCACGACACCGACGTCGGCGTTCGGTCCCGTGAGGACGACGAGGTGGGCGCCGGGTCCCGCGGAGGTGAGGACCAGGAAACTGTTGGCCATCTCGATGAGCGCCTGGCGCACCGGGCCGCCCCGGAAGTCCATGCTGACGCCCTTGCTCAGGCTCATCAGACCGGACGCGGTCGCCGCCAGCCGCTCGGCGTCGTCGCGCAGGAACCCGGTGGACTTGCTGACGACCAGCCCGTCCTCCGAGAGCACGACAGCCTGCGTCACGTCGGCGACCCGCTCCACGAGTCCGGTGAGCAGCTGGTCCAGCTGGGTGTGCGTGGCGGGGGTGGGGCGTGTCATGGCATGTCCTTCATGAGCGATCGGTGTGGGGAGCACGGGCGGCGACGGGCGGGTCCTGCGGGGCGCGGGTGCCGGCGGGGGCCGGGGGGCCGGGCGCACCGTTCGTGTCGGCGGTGCTCGCGTCCTCGGGGGGGTCGAGGAGGCCGTCCTCGTCCCGGGCGCGGAGCGTGCCGCGCTGGAACCCGGCGAGCGAGGAGGCCGCGTGGTCCGCGGTGAACTCGTCGGCGTCCTCCTCCTCGCGAACCGCCGAGGCCTCCTCACGCAGCTCGACGGCGAGGCTGGTCTGCGGCACCCGCCGGGGGAGCGGGGTGAGTCCGCCGGGGCGGGGGGCGTCGGTGTCAGGCGCCACCGGGTCCGGCCGGACCCCCGTCCGCCCGGACCCGGCCCCGACCGCCGACTCCGCGTCCAGCACACCCACTGACTCCGCCGAGTCCGTCGTACGTTCCGTACCGTCCGCAGGAGTCGTCATCGCATCCGTCTCCCCGGCCGTCTCCGCCGCGGTGGCCGCTGCCGTCACCTCACCCCGACCCTCCGGTTCGCCCTCCTCCTGTACGACGATCTCGTGCGGGATCAGCACGATCGCCGTCGTTCCGCCGTACGGCGAGGAGCGCAGGGTCACCTGGATGCCGTGCCGGTTGGCGAGACGGGCGATGACGAACATACCGAGGCGCAGGTCGTCGGCGAGGGCGACCACGTCGAACTTGGGAGCCTGGGCCAAGTGGGCGTTGAAGGCGGCGTACTCGTCCTCCGACATGCCGAGGCCCCGGTCCTCGACCTCGACGGCCAGCCCCTTGGCTACCAGGGCGGCCCGCACCCCGACCGGGCTCGGCGCGGGGGAGTACAGCGTGGCGTTCTCGATCAGTTCGGCCAGCAGGTGGATCACGTCCGCGACCGCGGGCGGGGCCAGGCAGACCTCTTCCTCGGTGTGCACCTCCACCCGCTGGTACTCGGCGACCTCACCCACCGCACTGCGCAGGATGTCGATCAGCGCGACCGGCTCGGTCCAGCTGCGCCGCGGCTGCCCACCGCTGATGATGACCAGGTTCTCCTCGTACCGCCGCAACTGGCTGGCCGTGGAGTCGAGTTCGTACAGTCCCGACAGGACGTCCGGGTCCTGGTGCTCGCGCTCCAGCGTGTCCAGTCGGCTGAGCTGGAGGTTGACCAGGTTCTGGCTCTGCCGGGCGATCCCGAGGATCACCTTCTGGAACCCCCGCCGGGTGTCGGCGAGTTCGACCGCGGTCACCACGGCCGTCCGCTGTGCCGCGTTGAACGCCTTGGCCACCTGCCCCAGTTCGTCCGAGCCGTAGTCCAGCTCCGGCGCGGCCCGGTCCACATCGACCTTCTCGCCCCGCTCCAGCCGCGCGACCACGTCCGGCAGCCGTTCCTGGGCGAGGCCCAGCGTGGCCTCCCGCAGGCCCCGCAGCCGCCGGGACAGTGAGCGGGTGATCCGCCAGGACATGACGAGGCAGACCAGCAGCGCGATCAGACCGCCCGCACTGAGCGACGCCGCCGTCAGCAGCTGCTTGTGCGCCTTGTCCGCGCTCCGGGTCAGCAGCCCGGAGGTCTGCTGCCGGATCAGGCCGGTGTAGCGGACGGAGACCTTGTCCATCGCGGCCGTCCACCGCTTGCCCGCGTCCGGCAGGGCCACCCGCCCGGTACCGGCGGCCGGCCGCGCGGCGAGGACCTGGTCCTCGACCGCCGTCAGGGTCCGCCAGTCCGCGCTCGACAGGATCTGCTCGGTCTGTGTCTTCGCACTGCCGCTCAGCGCGGGCACGATCTGGTCCTCGACCAGCCACCGGCGCGTGTTCACCAGCTGGACGAAGTGCTCCCAGGCCTTCTCGTCGAGATGCCCGGACGGCCAGCCCAGGGTGAGCGCCACGTCCTCCTGCGAGGTCAGCTCCGCCGCGTGTTCGAGGGCGACGAGCGGTCCGGCCTGCGAGGTGAGGTCGCCGTCGTCGACCTGCGAGAGCTGCTGGAAGGCGTGTATCTGGGCGTCGATGATCGACGTGTACTGGTCGAGGGCCTGCTCGGCGGTGATGTCGGTGGGGTGGTCCACCTGGTCGCGGTAGTACTCCAGGCTGCCCACCGAGCCGAGGACGGAGTACAGCTGGTCGGCGATGCGCGCGGGCGCCCGCTGGATCTCCTCGGACCGCCTCACCAGCTTGGCGACCGCCGAGTCAGTGGCCGCCCGCTTCTCGTCCAGGGCGGCCCGGGAACCGGGCACCCCGGCCAGCCGGGCGGCGGACGTCGCGCGTTCCCCCTGCAGCGCGAGGGTGGCCTCGGTGCCCATCGCGCCGGTCGACCTGCTCAGTTCGGTCTGCGAACGCAGCCGTAGGCCCTCGGAGAACAACTGCGTGGTCGTCACACCCCACATCGCCGCCAGCGTGACGCTCGGCACCAGCGCCAGCATGATGAGGGAGAGACGTATGGAGCCGAGGCGGCGCCGGGCGCCTTTCCGGTCGGGCATGGTCGTCCTTGGGCGGTGGGGTGTTTCCGGGGGAGGGGGAGCGGTTGTCGGGGCGGGGAGGGGGAGCGGTTGTCGGGGCGGGGAGGTCACCGGGTGCCGGCGGCGGCGAACCGCGCGACCGCGGCGACGTTCGTGCGGGTGACGAACGCGGGCCCGGTGAGCACGGGAGCCACACCGCCCCCGCTGACGTTGCCGTTGGTCCGGTACAGCCACAGGGAGTCCACGGCCAGGTAGCCCTGCAGGTACGGCTGTTGGTCCACCGCGAACTGCACGCTGCCGGCGCGGATCGCCTTGGCCAGGTTGTTGTTGAGGTCGAAGGTGGCGACCTGGGCCCTGCTGCCGGCGGCCTTCACCGAGTCCACGGCGTCCAGCGCGAACTGCGCGCCGAGCGTGACGACCTCGTCGATGCCGGGGTCCTGCCGCAGTCTGGCGGTGAGCACGGTGTCCACGGCCTCGGGGTCGGTGCCCTCCACGTACAGGTTCTCGGTCTCGCCGCCGAACGTCTTCTTCACGCCGGCGCAGCGCGCCTCCAGGGCGACGTTGCCCCGCTCGTGGATGACGCACAGCGCGTGCTTGGCCTTCAGGCCGTTCAGCTTGTCGCCGACGGCCGCGCCGGCCTCGATCTCGTCCTGGCCGAAGTACTCCAGCAGCCCCTGCGACTTCCAGGCGTCGATACCGGAGTTGAGGCCGACCACCGGGATGCCGGCCGCCCGCGCCTCGGCCACCGGGGCCTTCATCGCGGCCGGCTTGGCCAGGGTCACCGCGATGCCGTCGACCCGGTCACCGATCGCGTCGCGCACCAGCCGGGCCTGCCCCGCCGGATCGGAGTCGTTGGCGTAGGTCAGGTCGATGCCGTCCTTGGCGGCGGCGGCCTCGGCCCCCTTCTGCACGAGCTCCCAGAAGGCGTCTCCTTCGCCGCCGTGGGTGATCAGGGCGACCTTCAGCCCCGCGGAGTCCGCCTCCTTCGCGCCGGCCGTGCCGGTGTCGAGCCGGGAGTCGCCGCCGGAGCAGCCGACGAGCAACAGGAGGGCGACGGAGGTGAGGGCGGCCAAGCGCAGGGATCTCACGGAAGTCCGAGGTGGGGGAGGAGTGTTCATGGGGTGCGGCACCTCGCTGTGCGGCCTGGCAGGCGGAACGCGAAAGTGCGGCCGGACGCGGGCGCGCCGACCGGTTGAACTTTCACTGGCCAGGAGCCAACCGCGTGTGACCGCCGGTAGTCAAGTGATCAGCCCCTTGTAGTGACTTCTCGGTTCCGCATCGTAATGATCTTCCCGTCTGCGTGAGGCCGTGAACCTGCTGGACGCGACCGTCGTCCAGGTCGCCGCGCCCGCCCTCCACGCCGACCTGGGCGGGGCGGAGTCAAACCTGCACCGGTTCGGCGGCGACTCACGCCTTGCCGGGTGCCTACGTCGTCACGCGTCACGGTGACACGGCGGTCGAGGAACGCGTCCGACCGCGCAGGCTGCCCGGTGTGTGACGGGCGTGCCTGCGCGGTCGGGACTCCGGAAAAGGAAGGCGGCTCCGCGTCCGGGACTACTGCGCGGTCCTCGGTGGGCCGACCACCGTTCCCGCCTGAGCCGTGTGGGTGTCGGTACCGGCCTGACCCGTCCCGGTCGCCGGTCCGTCCTGTTGCGCAGGTCCGCGGCGCTCGCGGCGGCCGACCCGCGGGTCCTGGTCGGGCAGCCAGCCGAAGGTCAGGACGCTGCCCACGACCCCCAGCAGGAGGCCGACCATGAAGCCGCCCAGGTTCGAGGTGACCCAGGTGCCCATGGAGATCAGGACGCCGGTGATCGAGTAGAACAGGCGCTGGTCGGGGCTGAAGAGGATCAGGAGCCCCAGCAGCACCATCAGTGTCGGCAGGAGGTAGCCCGCCACCCCCTGCATCCCGACGTGCAGGACGACCTTCACCGAGGCCTTCATGGTGAGCAGGATCCAGGCCCCGCCCAGGGTGAGCCACAGCCCGCCGAAGAAAGGCCGTCCGTACACCCAGCGGGTGAACGCGTCCTGGCCGGCCACAGGCTGCTGAACGCCCTCCCGCTCCTGCCCCTCCATCAGCAGGCCTTGCTGCTGAAGGTCAGATTGAGGCCCGGCAGCTTGAACACGCCCGCCGTGGTCGCGTAGTTGGTCTGCCGCAGGGTGTCGATGTACACGTGGTCGGCCTGCTGGCTGAAGACCCCGATGGGACCCTTCACGCCTGCCTTGGTGAGGGTGCTGGCGTCGTTGCCGATCTCGATGTTGTCGAATTTGGCGTTACCGGACATCGCGGTCGAGTCCGTGGTCAGGTCGGTCGCCTGGACCTTGTCCTTCCCGTTGCCCGCCTCGATCTTCAGGTTGGTGCCGCCCAGGTCGACGCTCTGGCACAGCTTGGAGAGGGTCGCGCTCTTGATGGCGGAGGTCACGACCAGCACCTGACCACCGGTGTCACCGGCGTTCGGGCTGTTGTCCGCCATGTTGTCGAGGCCGCCGAACTGCTCGAACCCGGTGCCGTCGAGGCTCTCCGCGGTGACCGTGAAGGGCATGCCCGAGATGGCGAACTGGACACCCAAGGCACCCTGGGCGGTCATGATCGCGAGACCCGCGGTGATCGCGACGGCCGGTACGGCCATGATCGCGGCTCGGCGTCCGCGGACCCGCCCGCGTCTCGCGGGGCTGTCGGGGGCTTGGGGTGCGGAACCGCTTTCGGGGATCTCGGGGGTGGTGCCGACGGACGAGGCCATGTGCTGCTCCCAGGGGCATAGTCAACGCAAGTGATGCTCACGTGCGGATGTGCGGCTTCAGTGGCTTGATGTCCTGGCGCGGACGGCGGCTGCGGTGCACGTCTCCTCCCGGCCCCCGGCGGCTGCAAGGGCTTTCGCGTACTCCGCAGTAATGCCACGGAAGTTACCGGCGGTTACGCCCGTGGGTCAAGCAAGTTGTGAGTAAAGGGTGTTGATTATGTGCCAGCCGTGATCAACAAGGCGCCTGACGACGGCAAAACCCGACGATCGAAGATCAACTCCCGTCCCGCACCTTGACGTTGACGGATGATCAGGTCTACAACTCTCCCTGGCTTCCTCGGATCCGTGGCGCCGGATCCAAGCCGTCGGGCGGCACCTGCCCGCATTCCCGGACCAGTTGTCCCTCACGGGCTCTTCACCGCCCGAGTCCGATCCTCCACGGCACCCGCACCGGCCGTTCCCCCTGGGCCGTACCGGGATCGCCCTTTCTTGCCCGGCCCGGCCTGAGCCCTCCCCCATAGGGCCCTGGCCGGTCGCCGGCCTGATGCCGTTGCCGGGCCGTCACGTACGGAGAAGGCGTGACGGCCGGCAACGGTGGACGCCGACACGCGTCCGCGCCCCCCACACCCACCCTCACCTCAGGAAAGAGGCAATCCCCCATGCGTATGCGTTCTCTGCTCTCCCTCACCGCCGCTGCCGCCGCCTTCGCGCTTCCCGTGGCCGTGGCCGCGTCCGCCCCCGCAGCCGCGGACGACGTCGCGGTCCTCACCACCGGCGCGGTCGGCGGCGCCAACGTCGCCGAGGGCACGTCCATCAGCGCGTCCCTGGCCGCCGGCACCAACGCGACCCTCTACTCCAGCTCGACGGGCACCAGCGGCATCAGCTGCACCGCCTCCACCTTCACGGCCACGGTCGGCAGCAACCCGGCCGCACCGGGCACCGCCGTCGAGTCCCTGACCGGGCAGACCTTCAGCAACTGCACCTCGAATGTGATCGGTGTCCTCGGCGTCACCAGCATCACGGTGAACAACCTGCCGTACACCACCGACGTGTCCTCCGACGGCACCGTCTCCGTCACCCCCGCGAGCGGTTCCGTCATCCAGACCACCGTCGTGCTGCGCACCCTGCTGGGCAGCGTCAGCTGTGTCTACCAGGCCGCGTCCGGCCTGTCCGGCACGGCCGACAACACCGACAACAGCATCAAGTTCGCCAACCAGCAGTTCACCCGGACGTCCGGCTCCTCGCTCTGCCCCGCCAGCGGTTTCTGGACCGCGAAGTACAGCCCGGTGACCGCCGACGGCCAGCCGGTCTACGTCAACTGAACTCCGTAACCACGTAGTTCAGCGTCGGCGCAGACGAAGCGCCAGGGCGGCGCCCCCGGTGAGCACCAGCACCGCGGCGGCGCCGCCCGCCATCATGGGCGCGGACGGTCCGGAGCCGGGATCGGCTTCCGCGGCCACCGGAGTGGAGTCGGGGACGGCAGCACCGCCCGCCGAACGGACCAGCGAAGGACTCGGCGTGGGCGCGGGGGCGGAAGTGGACGGCACCGGGCTCTTCCCGGGCTTCTTCGCCTTCTGTGCGGACTTCGACGGCGTCGGCGACGCGGCGGCGCCCGCCCCGGACCCGGCCTTGTCGGTCGCGCCCGGGAACACCACGTCCGAGCACGAGTAGTACGTGTCCGCCGTACTGCTGTTCTGCCAGATCGTGTACAGCACCTGCCGGCCCGTCCGGTCCTTCGGCAGGGTCATCCTGATCCGGTACGCGCCGTTCGTCAGCGCCGGGTCCTTCACCTGGGCGAACGGCTGCTCCGGAAGGTCGGACCACGTCAGCGGCTTCGACGGGTCGTAGCCGGGCTCCGTGAGGTACATGCGGAACGTGCCGGTGTGCGGGATCGTCGAGGCGTACTTCATGGTCAGGGTCGCGCCGGGGGACAGGCGGGTGGCCGGCCAGTCGGAGCGGGTCAGGTCGAGGCCCTTGTAGGCGGCCAGGCCGCCGCTGCACAGCTTCCCGTCGGGGATCGTCTGCCGGTCCCGGCCGTTCACGTTCGCGACCCTCAGGTTGTCCCACGCCGTGAAGGGCGAGCCGTTCGCCGTCACGGCGGCCCGGCAGGCGGCCGTGCCCGAGGAGTCGCCGTCGGGGGAGCAGGCGAAGACCCGGCTGACCGGATCGGTGGGAGCGCCGTGGGCCTGCGCGGGCGCCGCGGCGAACACGGTCAGCAGGAACGGGGTCAGGGCGGCGAGCGCCGCACTCGTACGGCGGGCTGGGGTGCAGGGCATCCGGGCCATCCGGAAACGCCTCCTCGGGCGGCGCGGAAACGACGGGCTTCCGTGCAGTACGGGACGCGGCCCTCACGCGTTCACCGGCGCACCGGATTGCTCGCGCTCCAGACGCCTCGATGCAGACCCGGCAAAGCGGCCATCCACGGTCAACCGGCCACCGTAGAGGGTGGGTTTCCGGCCGGGTCAAGGGTTTCCCCTGTATCCGCATGACCTGCTCTTTGCCTATCGTTCGACCACAGTTGACCCACAGGTAACCCCGAACGGGTCATGCGCCTCCAGCTGGCCGGCCGCCGCGCTCTTGGCTTCACCCCGCCGCATCACCCGCCACCGCTTCCCCCCGCCGCTTCACCCCCCCCACTTCACCCCCCGCCGCTTCATCGACGAAGCGATTCGACCGCCGCTCCGCGCTGCCCGGAGCACGGCCACGAAAGGCAAGCCCTTGCGTACCTCCCCCTCCCTGAGGCGGAAGCTGATATCCGCCGCCGCCGTGTCCGCGGCCCTGCTCTCGGTCGGTACGGCCTCCGTCGCCGTCGCCCAGGACACGCCCGCCCAGGACGCCCTCGCCCAGGAAGCCGCCGTCCCGGCCGCACTCACCGAGGCCGCCCCCGGCATCCAGGCCGAGCGCCTCATCGTCGGCTACAAGCCCGGCGCCGCCGAGGCCACCTCGAACAAGGCCGCCGAGGCCGACGCCGCCGCCAAGGACGCCGACTTCCGGCGCAGACTCGGCACCGGCGCCGCCCTCGTCGACCTGGGCGCGGACCCCAGCAAGGCCGAAGTGGCCGACGTGGTCGCCGAGTTCAGGGCCGACCCGCAGGTCGCCTACGTCGTACCGGACCGCCTCAACAAGCCGCAGGCCGACCCGAACGACACCGAGTACGCCAAGCAGTGGGACCTGTTCGAGTCCACGGCCGGAATGAACGTGCCGGGGGCCTGGGCGACCTCGACCGGCAGCGGCGTCACCGTCGCCGTCATCGACACCGGCTACGTCACCCACTCCGACCTCGCCGCGAACATCGTCGGCGGCTACGACTTCATCTCCGACACCGCGGTCTCCGTCGACGGCAACGGCCGCGACAGCAACCCGGCCGACCCGGGCGACTACTACGCGGCCAACGAATGCGGCTCGGGCATCCCGGCCTCCGGCTCGTCCTGGCACGGCACGCACGTCGCCGGCACCATCGCCGCGGTCACGGGCAACGGCAAGGGCGTCGCGGGCATCGCGTACGGCGCGAAGATCTCCCCGGTGCGCGTCCTCGGCAAGTGCGGGGGCTACGACTCCGACATCATCGACGGCATCACCTGGGCGTCCGGCGGCACCGTCTCCGGCGTGCCGGCCAACACCAATGTCGCCAAGGTCATCAACATGAGCCTCGGCGGCGACGGCGCCTGCACCTCGGCGACCCAGACCGCCATCGACAACGCCGTCGGCCGCGGTACGACCGTCGTCGTGGCCGCCGGCAACGACAACGAGAACGTCTCCGGCCACTCGCCGGGCAACTGCAACAACATCATCTCGGTCGCCGCGACCAACCGCTCGGGCGCCAAGGCCTCGTACTCCAACTACGGCTCCCTGGTGGACATCTCGGCGCCCGGCGGCCAGACCAGCACCGGCACCGCCAACGGCATCCTGTCCACCCTCAACTCCGGCGCCTCGACGCCCGCTTCGGAGTCGTACGCCTACTACCAGGGCACCAGCATGGCCACCCCGCACATCGCGGGCCTGGTCGCGCTCGTGAAGTCGGCGAACCCCTCGCTGACCCCGGCGCAGATCGAGACCGCCATCAAGAACAACGCCCGTCCACTGCCGGGCGCCTGCTCGGGCGGTTGCGGCGCTGGCCTCGCCGACGCGGCGAAGACGGTCGCGGCCGTGAGCGGCGGCGGTACGACGACGGGGACGACCTTCTCCAGCACCACCGCCGTCGCCATCCCGGACAACGGCTCCGCGATCGAGTCCCCCGTCACCGTCAGCGGCCGCAGCGGCAACGCCCCCTCGACCCTCCAGGTCGGCGTCGACATCACCCACACCTACCGCGGTGACCTGACGATCGGCCTGGTCGCCCCGGACGGCACGGTGTACAGCCTGAAGGCGGCGAGTTCCTCGGACTCCGCGGACAACGTCAACGCCACCTACACCGTGAACGCCTCCTCCGAGACGGCCAACGGCACCTGGAAGCTCCGCGTCCAGGACACGGCGGCGCAGGACACGGGCACGCTCAACGGCTGGAAGCTGACCTTCTGAGCCAACGCCCCCAACGAGCGGGC
>NZ_JBHVYZ010000013.1:114387-152140 GCF_042880295.1 Streptomyces sp. NPDC058307 | reverse complement strand
GCCCTCCGGCATGTCGTAGACCCGGTTGGCCGAGCGGATGAACGCGGCCACGTACCCGGACGCCGACCACACCGCCAGCACGATGCCGACGATCGCCATGACCGACCCGACACCGGCGTTGCCCTGCAGCTGCTGGACGGCCCCCGTGATGATGTCGCGGGCCGAGCCCGGAGTGAACTGCTTGAGATTCTTCAGCACCGTGTCCGTGGCGGACTTGCCGGTCAGGCCGAGCATCGACACCAGGACCAGCAGGGCCGGGAAGAGCGACAACAGGCCGTAGTAGGTCAGCGCCGCGGCCCGGTCGGTCAGTTCGTCGTCCTTGAACTCCCGCAGGCTGCCCCGCAGCACCGCCCCCCACGCCGTCTTCGGCAGCTGCGACGGTGTGTCCGGCGCACGCTCCTCCACCGCGGGCCCGGGGCCCACCTCCTCGGACGACGGGACCTCGCGCTCCGGAGCCTCGTCGCCGCCGTGATGGTCTTTGCGTCCAGGAAGATGCAGCTTCATGACGGCCGAGTACCCCAGGACATCCACCCAATCAGGACACCGGTGAAGTCCGCCGACGTCCTCACCGGCTCGGCCCGCCCCACCGTCCCGGAAGCGACGTCACGCCGCGTCGAGGTCTTGCGCGGGCTGCTCGGCCGGACTGTGCTCGGTGCGGGACGGACTGTGCTCGGTGCGGGACGGGGCCGCGTCAGGGACCAGCCGCAGATGACGCCCCTTGGCATGGCGGGGCGTGGGCGGCCCGGCCGACAAGCGGTCCTCGATGCGGTCCATGGCGTACAGCAGCGCCCCCAAGGCGGGCAGCAGCGACAAGGCGACGGCGATCACAAGGCAGGTTCCCTCCCGGCGACAACGTCCAGCCGGGTTCCCCTGAGCGGCCGCCCAAGCCCCCCGAATCGGAAGCCGCCCGCTTCTCACCTCAACCGCCTTCCCTCAAACCCTGCTGCCGCAGAACGCCGACGGCCTGGAACAGACCGACTCCCCCGCATAGCCTCGGACGCACTCGGTAAGGGAGTCGGCGCCCGGCTTTCCCTCACGCCCGCATCCTCCCTGGGGGAGAGTTGATCCATGACTGCTCTTCTGCAAGACATAGTCAGTTCGTCCGAATGGATGGCGAACGCCCTCCGAAATTCGGGCTACCGCGCGGACTTTTCCCCGGACAGCCTGGCGGAGATCGATCGTTTCATGGACGATCACTCGTCCGGTGGGGGCGCCCGTGCCGGTGGTCTTCTTGCCGATGGTCCGGGGCAGAAACTTTTCGCTCTTGGTGCGTACGTCGGTGAGACGATTCGCCGCGAACGCGGTGGCGTCTGGCAGGCCGACGAAGATGATCCGCGTGGAGAGATCAACGTCGAACTGCATCTCGCCGAAGGTGTCGTGATCTGGCCGGTCCAGCGGGTGATGAAGCGTTTCAAGAATGGAGCGGAGGACGGCATTGCCGTCTACGGTTCCATGATCGGGCGATAAAAAGCGTCCCAGCGGGCGGATTGAAACGGCTGCCCTGGCACCGGCACCGGCTCACCCCGACGTCAGATCCTCCGGACGGCCACGGTTTCACGTTCCGGCTCCGCGTCGGTCTCGCCGGTGTCGCTCAGGCCCAGGCGGAGATGCTCGACGTGATAGAGGGCCTGGTCGAGGAGTTCGGCCACGTGGTTGTCGTAGAGGGAATAGACCACGGAGCGGCCGCGTCTGGTGCCGACGACCAGGCTGAGGTTGCGCAGCAGACGCAGTTGGTGGGAGCAGGCCGACTGTTCCATGCCGACTTCGGCGGCCAGTTCGGTCGCCGGCAGCGGGCCCTCCCGCAGCCGGGCGAGGATGAGCAGACGGGACGGGGTCGCCAGCGCCTGCAAGGTCGTGGCGACCTTGGCGGCACTGGCCGCGTCCAGGCGTGCACGAGGGACGCTTCCGGCAGGCGGTGCGGCTCCATGACCCATGCGCTCAGGGTACGGCAAGATCCCATGAACACATGAATCGGTCTTCATTCGTTCCTGTTACGGTGGTGGGGTCGGACCAGGCCCCCATCCGTGAAGGAACCCCTGTCGATGTCTGCCACTCTCACCCGCCCGGCCCCACCCGGCGGTGCCGCCCGCGAGACGGTCGCACCCCGGCGGCGTACCCGGATCTTCGCGCTGCCCGAGGCCCGGTGGGCGGCCGCGGCCCTGGCGCTGTTCCTGATCGCGCTGCCGCTGTACGCGTCGGGTGCGCCGGGCTGGTCGTGGGGTTCGCTGTTCGCTGCCGTCTACGTCACCGGCGGCTGGGAGCCCGGCTGGGCCGGCCTCGAGGCGCTCAAGGGCAAGACGCTGGACGTGGACCTGCTGATGGTGGTCGCGGCCCTGGGTGCGGCGGCGATCGGGCAGGTGCTCGACGGGGCGTTGCTGATCGTCATCTTCGCCACCTCCGGCGCGCTGGAGGCGATCGCCACCGCCCGCACCGCCGACTCGGTGCGCGGGCTGCTGGACCTCGCTCCCGCCACGGCCACCCGCCTCACGGGCGACGGCGAGGAGAGCGTGCCCACCGAGCAACTGCGCATCGGTGACACGGTCCTGGTGCGGCCCGGCGAGCGGATCGGTGCCGACGGCCGGGTCCTGGACGGGGCGAGCGAGGTCGACCAGGCCACCATCACCGGGGAACCGCTGCCGGTGGCCAAGCACGAGGGCGACGAGGTCTTCGCCGGCACGCTGAACGGCACCGGCGCGCTTCGCCTGACGGTCGAGCGGGCCCCGTCCGACTCGGTGATCGCGCGCATCGTGGCCATGGTCGAGGAAGCCTCCGAGACGAAGGCCCCCACCCAGCTGTTCATCGAGAAGATCGAGCAGCGGTACTCGATCGGCATGGTCGCGGCCACGGTGGCGCTGTTCGTCGTGCCGCTGCTCTTCGGCGCCGAGCTGCAGTCCACGCTGCTGCGGGCGATGACCTTCATGATCGTCGCCTCCCCCTGCGCGGTGGTGCTGGCCACCATGCCGCCGCTGCTGTCCGCGATCGCCAACGCCGGGCGGCACGGGGTGCTGGTGAAGTCCGCCGTGGTCATGGAGCGGCTCGGGCAGGTGAGCGCCGTCGCGCTGGACAAGACCGGCACCCTGACCGAGGGCACCCCGCGTGTGACCGACATCCGCCCGCTGCCCGGCTCCGGCCTGGACGAGAACGCCCTGCTCCAGCTCGCGGCGGGGGCCGAGCATCCCAGCGAGCACCCGCTGGCCCGCGCCGTCGTCGACGCCGCCCGCACCCGCCACCTCGCCATCCCGGTCGTGGAGGACTTCACCTCGGCCCCCGGCACCGGCGTGACGGCGACCGTCCGGGGCCGCACTGTGGCGGTCGGCAGCCCCGCCCGGCTACTGGACGGCAGGGACCACCCGGCGGCTACGGCGGTCGCCGATCTGGAGGAGGACGGCCGCACCGCGGTGCTCGTGCTGGCCGACGGCACCCCGGTCGGCGTGCTCGGCATCGCCGACCGGCTGCGTGCGGAGGCCGCAGGCACCACCGCCGCGCTGGCTGAACTGACCGGCACCGTGCCGGTGCTGGTCACCGGCGACAATCCGCGCGCCGCGACCCGGCTCGCCAAGGAGGTCGGCATCACCGACGTGCGCGCGGGTCTGCTGCCGCAGGACAAGGTCGCCGCCGTACGGGAGCTGGAGCAGTCGGGACGGAGGGTGCTGATGGTCGGCGACGGCGTCAACGACGCGCCCGCGCTGGCCGCGGCCCACACCGGCATCGCCATGGGCCGCGCCGGATCCGACCTGGCCCTGGAGACCGCCGACGCCGTCGTGGTGCGCGACGAACTCGCCACCGTCCCCACCGTCGTCGCGCTCTCCCGCCGCACCCGCCGCCTGGTCCTGCAGAACCTCGCGATCGCCGGCGGGTTCATCACCGGCCTGGTCGTCTGGGACCTGGTCGGCAACCTGCCGCTGCCGCTGGGCGTCGCCGGACACGAGGGTTCCACCGTCATCGTCGGCCTCAACGGCCTGCGCCTGCTGGCCGACGGCGCCTGGCGCCGCGCCCGCACCGACACCGGAATCAGCCAGTGAGCCGCCGCGGCCGTAAGAGCACCGCCCCCGCCGGCGCGGGGGCGGTCCGCTGCAAGGTCACCGTCTGCCGTGGCTGCTGCTGCGGAACGGCGAAGATCCCGGCGTGGACCACGCCGCCCAGCTCGCCGGCCTGCGCCGGGCACTCGCCGACACCGCCCAGGCGCGGGTGACCGGCTGCCTGGACGCCTGCGAGCACGCCAACGTCATCGTCGTCCAGCCCTCCGCCGCAGGCCGGGCCGCCGGCGGGCGCCCGGTCTGGCTGGGCCTGGTCAACGACCCGGATGCCACCGACGACAGCGCCGCCTGGATCGCCGCAGGCGGCCCCGGCCTCGCGGACCCGCCCGGCGTGCTCGACCTGTACGCCTTCACTGCGTGCGCTGGAGCGGGCGGACACGTCGACGTCGTACGCGACCGGACCGGCGAACGGCTGTAGCGGCCCCGGCCCGCCGACGGACATCGGCACTACCTGGTCTGCCGCCGTTGCGGCTCAGCCGGACCGTGGACGCAGAGGGCCGTCGAGCACTGGGCGGACGGCGTGGCAGGGGCCACCGGCTTCGCCGAGGTGGACCACACCGTCGAGCTCACAGGGATCTGCGAGCAGTGCCAGCCGGGCGAGCGCGCCGCCCGTTCATGGCCGGCCCGCACAGCGGGGTCAAGGCTTGGCAACGATTTTCATAACAGCTAGATCCAGTCATGGTACTGAAATTCGTTTCCATCTAGGGTTCGAGCAACCGGTCCGGTCCGGACCGAGGCGACCTGCCCACTCACGAACACCTTCCTGTTCGCACCCGCCGTGGAGGACCCATGCGCACGCCCTCGTCCCGACGTCTCGCGCTGATAACCGGCGCCTCCCTGGCCCTGCTGACCGGCTGCGGCAGTTCGTCGGACTCCTCGAGCGACGGGAGCACCTCGCAGGGCTCGAAGTCCTCGTCCACGATCCCGGTGGTCGCCTCGACGAACGTCTACGGCGACATCGCACAGCAGGTCGGCGGCGACAAGGCCGACGTCGCGTCGATCATGAGCAACCCCGACCAGGACCCGCACTCCTACGAGGCCAACACCCAGAACCAGCTCACCCTGTCCAAGGCGAAGGTCGTCATCGAGAACGGCGCCGGCTACGACGACTTCGTCGACCGGATGCTCAAGAGCAGCAACTCCTCCGCCGAGGTGATCAACGCGGTCAGGGTCTCCGGCAAGACCGCCCCGAAGGGCGGCGAGCTCAACGAGCACGTCTGGTACGACTTCCCTACCGTCGCCAAGATCGCCGACCGGATCGCCGCAGCCCTGGGCAAGGCCGACTCCGCGGACGCCGCGACCTTCACCAAGAACGCCGAAGCCTTCAAGGCGAAGCTCAAGCCGCTTGAGACCAAGGAAGCGGACATCGAGAAGAAGCACGGCGGCGAGGCCATCGGCATCACCGAACCCGTACCGCTGTACATGACCGAGGCCAGCGGCCTGGTCAACAGGACGCCCCCGGAGTACAGCGCGGCGATCGAGGAAGGCGACGACGTCTCCCCCAAGGTCCTCCAGGAGACCCTCGCGCTGTACAGCGGCAAGCAGGTCAAGGCACTGGTCTACAACGCCCAGACGTCCGGACCCCAGACCCAGAAGGTCGAGGACGCGGCCAAGGCGGCCGGCATCCCCGTTGTCCCGGTCACCGAGACCCTGCCCAAGGGCAAGGACTACCTCGGCTGGATGACCGCCAACGTCGACGCGCTCGCGAGCGCGCTGGACAAGTGAGGCGGCCGGACGTGGCCCCCGTACCCCGCGCACGACAGGACAGCTCGACGGCCGGCGACGCCGGCACTCCCCCGGTGATCAGTCTGCGCGACGCCGCCCTGTCCTACGGCCCGCGCGTGGTGTGGCGGGACCTCGAACTCGACGTACGGCCCGGGGAGTTCCTCGCGGTGCTCGGCCCGAACGGATCGGGCAAGACCAGCTTCGTCAAGGCCCTGCTTGGCCGGCAGCCGCTGTCCGCGGGCACGTTGACCGTCCTCGGCCGGCCGCCCCGCGAGGCGAGCCGGCACATCGGTTACGTCCCCCAGCAGGCGGCGCTGTCCGCGCACGCCATGCTCCGCGCCCGCGACCTCGTGCGCTTCGGGATCGACGGGCACCGCTTCGGTCTGCGGCTGCGCACGACGACGGTCCGCCGCCGCGTGGAGGAGATCCTGGAGTCGGTGGGAGCCTCCGCCTACGCCGACGTGCCCATCACCCTGCTGTCCGGCGGGGAACGCCAGCGCGTACGCATCGGCCAGGCCCTGGCGACCGACCCGCGCATCCTGCTGTGCGACGAGCCGCTGCTCTCCCTCGACCTCAACCACCAGCGGGCCGTCACCGAGTTGGTGGACGCCCGCCGCCGCTCCCACGGCACGGCAGTGGTCTTCGTGACCCACGAGATCAACCCGGTGCTCGGCCTGGTCGACCGGGTGCTCTACCTGGCACCGGGCGGCCACCGGATCGGTACACCGGATGAGGTCATGACGTCCGAGTCGTTGTCCCAGCTGTACGGCACGCAGGTCGACGTCGTCCGCGTCCGCGGCCGCGTTGTGGTCGTCGGCGCTCCCGACGAGCCGGCGGTGGAGCCGCACCATCCCGAGGAGCCCCTCGTAGCCCACGATACCGACGGAGCACGGCCATGACGCTCGCCGACGGGATCTGGCACCAGATCTTCAGTTTCGACAACTACGGCGAACTGCTGGCGCTGGTCCGCAACTCCCTCATCGCCGGTGTCGCACTGGGCCTGATCGGCGGCCTGGCAGGCGTGTTCGTCATCATGCGCGACCTGCCCTTCGCGGTGCACGGCATCAGCGAGCTGTCCTTCGCGGGGGCCTCGGCGGCGCTGCTGCTGGAGACGAACGTCGTGGTGGGTTCCATCGTCGGCTCGCTCCTCGCGGCCGGCACGATCGGCGTGCTCGGCGTGCGTGCCCGGGACCGCAACTCGGTGATCGGCATCCTCATGCCCTTCGGCCTCGGCCTCGGCGTGCTCTTCCTCGCCCTGTACAAGGGCCGTGCCGCCAACAAGTTCGGCCTGCTCACCGGCCAGATCGTCGCCGTGGACACCCCGCAGACGACCTGGCTGCTCGGCACCTCCGCGGTGGTGCTCATCGCCCTGATGGCCATGTGGCGGCCGCTCACCTTCGCCAGCTCCGACCCGGACGTTGCAGAAGCGCGCGGCGTGCCGGTGCGCACGCTGTCGTTCGCGTTCATGCTGACGCTCGGCCTGGCCGTGGCCCTCTCGATCCAGGTCGTCGGTGCGCTCCTGGTCCTCAGTCTTCTCGTGACCCCCGCGGCTGCCGCCGCCCGCGTCACCGCGTCTCCCGTGCTGCTTCCCCTGCTCAGCGTGGTCTTTGCCGTCGTCTCCATCGAGGGCGGAATCCTGCTCGCCCTGGGCAGCAGCATCCCCATCAGCCCCTACGTCACCACGATCTCCTTCACCATCTACGCCGTCTGCCGACTGGCGGGCAGCCACCGCACCCGACGGTGGGGAGCCAGGAGGGCAAGCCGGCGACCCGCCTGACCGCCAGGACGGCAACCTTCTCGAAGCTCACTCGTCCCGGAGGACTCCATGGCTGTTCCCAAGCGGAAGCTGTCCCGCAGCAACACCCGCCGCCGCCGCGCGCAGTCGTGGGGGCCGGCACTCCGGCCGGTTGGCACCGGCCGGAGCCGGGGCCCGCGCCGGTGAACTTTGGCAGGACCTCTGCAAGCGCCTGTGCGGGGCTAGGAGGGCACGAGAGGAAGGTCGTCGGTGTAGGCGTTGACCGGCGGGGAGATCCGGCGGACGGTCCGGATGTCGAGGGCGGCGGCCGCGGACTTCGTGCCGAGCGTGCCGCCGGGGTGCCAGGTACCGGTCACCGCCAGCCAGGTGTTGGCGGGCGGCGCCGTGGTGCCGTACGCGCGGACCTTGACGGGGCGCGCATCGGCTGCGCAGCACGTGAAGATGATCCGGGTCAGGTCCCAGGCGCCGCTCTGTCCGATCGGTGTGACGAAGCCGGTCAACTGGACGGTGCGGCCCTTGATGACCGTTTCGCGGTCCTGCTGGACCCGGGTGGTGAAGTCCGTGAGGGTCATGGGGAGCGGCGAGTCGGCGGGCAGCGGATCGAACTTCTTCTGCTCCTTGACCACTGAGCCACTGGAACGTCCCGCGGTGTACGCGCCGAGGGCCGGCGGGGCGTAGAAGACGAGGCTGAGCGCGGGGAGGAACAGCAGCCACGCGATGCGGGGCGCCGTGCTGTGGTCGTGGCCGTGAGCATGGCCGTGATGTTCGTTGCGGCCTTTGTCCATGGCCGCGCCCGCCAGGGCGAGGAGCAACAGCAGCACCCCGGAGACGATCAGCAAAGGGCGCAGCCCTTCCTTTACATAGCGCAGGTAGAGGTCGGTGAACAGAGCGGAGTGCAGCAGGCCGAGACCCATCAGGGCCAGCAGCACCACCTGTGCGTGGCGTTTCACAGGAGCGCGCCTCCGATCAGGGCGGTGGCGGCAACCGCCACGACGGTGGTGGCGGAGGAGAAGCGCCACGCGAAGGCCCGGCCGAAGGTTCCCGCCTGAAGGGCGATCAGTTTCAGGTCGACCATCGGGCCGACCACCATGAACGCCAGCCGGGCGGTCGGCGAGAAGCCGGTGAGGGAGGCGGCGACGAAGGCGTCGGCCTCCGAGCACACGGCGAGTACGACGGCGAGGGCGGCCAGGAAGAGCACCGACAGCCAGGGCGATCCCGAGAAGGTGTCCAGGACGGAGCGCGGTACGGCCACATTGAAGGTTGCCGCTGCCATCGCGCCGAGTACGAGAAATCCGCCGGCATGCAGGAAGTCGTGCTGGAAGCCGAGGCGGAACTCCCTCCATCGACTGCCGCCGGGCTGATGCCCGGTGTGCCGCACGGCGGTTCGCAGCCATTCCTCCTTGCCCAGCCAGAGCCAGAGCCAGCCCATGACGGCGGCGGTGGCCAGTGAAGCGAGCAGCCGGGCGGCGACCATGACCGGGTTGCCCGGAAAGGCCACCGCCGTCGCGGTCAGCACCACGGGGTTGATCGCGGGCGCCGAGAGAAGGAAGGCGAAGGCCGCCGCCGGAGTCACTCCCCGTCGGATGAGGCTGTTCGCGACGGGCACGGAGGCGCACTCGCAGCCCGGCAGGACCGCCCCGGCAAGACCTGCCACCGGTACGGCAAGAGCGGGACGCCGAGGCAGCACCTTGGTGAACAGGGCGGCCGGCACGAAGGCGTTGATCGCACCGGACAGGGCTGTGCCCAGCAACAGGAAGGGCAACGCCTGCACGGTGATGGCCAGGCAGACGGTACGCCACGCGGCGACGGCAGGCCGCTGGGGCCACGAGGTACCGGCGAGGGTGAGCACCGCCGCCAGGCCGATCGCCGCCAGTACACCGCCCACGAGAGGCCAGGGCAGTGCCCTGCGTCGTTGTGCCCCGGCCGACGAAGTCGCTTCGGCGGACGGGATGACCTCACTGACCATTTAATCCGCTTTCATACGTTTACCCTGCAAGTCGATCTCATTGGCAAAGGTAAGCATTGAATACGGACAGAGCCGGGCGTACACGCCGCCTGTATAACGGGTGTCCCGCACGCGGACGTTCTCCGCGTGCGGGATCGGGTGTTCCCCTCGGGTGGGTCAGCTGGTCGTCACGGCGGTGTCGTCCAGGACGAAGCTGGTCTGGAGGGAGGAGTCCTCCACCCCGTTGAACTTCAGGGTGACGGTGGAGCCGGCGTACGAGGACAGGTCGAAGGACTTCTGGGCGTACCCGGAGGCCTTGTTGAGGTTGGAGTAGGTGGCCAGGGTCGTCGAGCCCGCGGTGACCGTCAGCTTGTCGTACGCGCTGCTGGTCGAGGTCTCCGCGGTGTCGATGTGCAGGTAGAAGGTGAAGGTGGCCTTGCAGCCGCTCGGCACGGTCACCGACTGGGAGAGCGTGTCGGTGTGCGCGGAGCCGTAGCCGTCCAGCCAGGCGTAGTAGGAACCGGCGTGTGCCGCCTCGCTGGTGGAGTTGGTGATGACCCCGCTGGAGCCGGTCCAGGTGGTGTTGCCGGATTCGAAGCCGGCGTTGCCGAGCAGCTGGGCCGAGGTGCAGGTGCCGCTGGCGGAGCCGACGGTCCAGGTGAAGGAGGTCGAGCTGGAGGCGCCGGTGGAGTCCTTCGCGGTGACGGTGACCTGGTAGGTGCCCGCGGTGGACGCCGTTCCCGTGATCTTGCCGGTCGAGCTGCTGATGGACAGGCCGGCCGGCAGGCCGGAGGCGCTGTAGGTGAGGGCCGCACCCGCGCTGTCACTCGCGCTGATCTGCAGGCTGACCGAGCCGCCGGTCGTCGTCGACTGGCTGCCCGGGTTGGTGACGGTCACCGTGTTGCCGGTGCTGGTGCCCGAGGTGAAGGCGGTGGTGCCGTTGGGGGTGCCCCAGCCGGTCGGACCGTCGTAGCCGGTGGTCGCGGTGCAGAAGTACGAGGTGGAGCAGGAGCCGTTGTTGCCGCTGGTCACGTCGTACAGGTTGGAGGTGTGGGAGTAGGGGTACTTCGCCGGGTAGTCGCTGGAGCCCGGGGTGCCCGCGAGGGCGTAGACGCCGGCGACGATCGGGGCGGAGGCGCTGGTGCCGCCGTAGACCGCCCAGCCGGAGCCGCCGTAGGTGTCGTACACGGCCACACCGGTCGCGGGGTCGGCGACGGCGGAGACGTCGGCCTCCATCCGTTTGGTGCAGCCGGTGTCGGTCTGCCAGGTCGGCTTCGGGTCGTAGGCGGAGCAGCCGGAGCCGGTGCCCTCGGTGGAGCTGGTCTTCCACACGGACTCGGTCCAGCCGCGGGAGTTGGAGGACGTGGACAGCGCGGTGCCGCCGACTGCCGTCACGTACTGGGAGGTTGCCGGGTACTCGGCGCCGTAGGCGGAGTCACCGGAGGAGACGGTGATCGCGACGCCCGGGTGCTTGAAGTACGAGGTGTCCTCGCTGGTCTGGGAGGAGGACTCGGAGCCTCCCCAGCTGTTGGAGACGAACTTGGCGCCGAGGGAGACGGCCTCGTTCTCGGCTATGCCGAGGTCGGAGTCGTTGGCGGAGCTGGCCTCGACGAGGATGATGCTGCAGTTCGGGCAGACGGCGCTGACCATGTCGAGGTCGAGGGCCTCCTCGCCGGCCCAGCCGCTGTCGTTGGTCGGCAGCGAGGTGGTCGAACCGGTCTGGCTGACCTGCTTGAAGCAGCCGTTGGCCTTGGTGCAGGCGGACAGGCCGTAGGTGGAGCGGTAAGTGCCGAGGTCCGACTCGGCGTTGGGGTCGTTGTAGGCGTCGACCACGGCGACCGTCAGGCCGCTGCCGCCGCTGGTGGGCAGGTTGTAGGCGCTGTGCAGGTTGGCCGGGGAGAGGCCGGAGGGGGCCGCGGCGGCGAGCGCCGAGGCGAGGCGCTGCTTGATGTCGGTGCGGCGCTGGGCGAAGCAGGACGCGTGGCCCGGCTCGGCGGTGGCGCACAGGTGGGTGGTGGGTACCTTCTGGCCGGCCTTGCCGGTGGAGTGGAAGGTCTGACGCGCGGGGTCGGTCAGCGCCTTGTTGTTCTGCGTGACCTTGGTGGTGTGCGGGTGGGCGGTGGCGGGCTGGGCGCCGGCCCCCGGTGCCGCGACGAGTCCGGCGACGGTGAGGGCGAGGGCCGGGAAGGAGACGGCGAGGAGTCTTCGCAGACTCCGTCTCCGCTTGCTCAGACGTGACTCACGCATGGGGTTCTGCCTCCGTTGACGTGGGGATGCGCACTGGATTGGCAGGCCCGTGACGCGCGTAGCGGCGGCGAAACCGCGCCGTCATGAGCATGACATTCAACCCGCCATGACCGGATGAGAGCGACATGACAGGGTGCGAGAGGAACGTAAATCCGAGGCGGGCGAACCGGCAGTGCCGCAAGGGATTCTTTGCTCCGCCATAGGATGAGAATGGCCACTTCATTGGAGGCGACTGGGGCGGGCTTGGCGCAGAGCAGAGGAAGACTGAAGCCGGCCGGCCCCGGAGGCTGATCCTGCAGCGTCCCGATGGCCTCTTCTCCGGTGGCTCATCCGGGACCGCCGTGCCCGTCCGTGACCATCCGTCATGCCGACGTCGGCGAGGAGTTCCGCGGCACACGACCGGCCAGACGCGGCAGGCCACGGTCACCGAAGTCGTCGAGGTGAGTTTCAAGTCCGTCAACGCCTCAGGGGAGACCCCGACCGGTGACACCTCCACCGGCGAGGGCACCTCCGCTCAGCAGCAGGCGAACGGCACCCGCAAGAAGGTGACGATCCGGGCCGACACCGGCAAGGACCAGGGACGTACCTTCACCGAGACCGTGCAACCCGACCAGCCACGGCAGCTGCACCAGGACGAGAAGGTCGTGGTGACCTACTCAACATTGGCCGCTATGGTCCTCACCGCTGTCGCGTCGGCCGATCGCCGGACCGGTCGCGCAGCCGCAGCCGCAGCCGCAGGAAGCTTGCCCAGCGTCAGGCATGCCGCATTCTTGCAGGTCAGCGCAGCCTGCCCCGCGGCTTCAACGGCACCGGCGGCAGCTCAGGAGCCGGCAGCGGATCGCCGTCGTAACCCTTCACCTCGCCGAAGCGGGAACCCGTCATCCAGTCCTGACGCGCCTGCTCGATCTCCTCCTGGGACCGTCCGATCCAGTTCCAGAACATAGCTAGTCGTGCGCGCATAATCGCAGGTCAGCAACGATCCGGAGCTCTGGCGGTCAGCGAACTGTCAGCATCGGTCGTCAGGGGTCAGCAGGTCATGCCTTCGGTTGTGTTGAAGCGTGGGATGGGGTCGTTTTCCAAGGAGTGTGGGCATCCGCGGTCGCGGTGGTCGAAATGCCCGCACTTTTTCAAGATCCGGTATCGGACTGCAGGTGGGAGTCGGGCGGAGGAGTCGGGGTTTGCGACTCAGGACAGGGCTGTTGAGCGGCTGTTGGAGGTCTACAACGCGAAGAAGGCGGTCCCGCGGGGCCAGGTGAAGGCGGAGCGGGTCGCGAAGTACGGGGCGATGCGGTTCGGGGAGTACGCGGCGCAGGGGAAGGCTGCCCAGCGTGATCTCGGGCCGGCGTCGGTACGGCATCTGGGGTCGCTGCTGTCCATTCATCCCGAAAGGCGATCAAGACCTCCGACGGCTATGCCGTGCGAGAGATCCTGGCACACCCCCTGTGTGCCGCCCTCGCTACCGATCGAGCGGCACAGGACTGCCGAACTCTCCTCACCGCCTGCGCACTCGGAGCAGGAACCATCCCCGATGAGTGGCGTGACCAACTGGACCATGCGGTGCGTATCAGCGATCACACAATCCGGGAAAGCGTTGCCCTCCAAGATCAGTCTTGCCCAATTGGGCAAGACTGATCTTGGTTTGCCGATTCCGTTGGTGCCATCGCGAGCCGATCACCGTCCGAAACCTCGTGCGTCACAGGCGTCACAGGCTCGGCGATTCGGTCATATCTGCACCGGCCATGGGCCGCCCCGGTATGGCGGTCACAGGTTGACCCCTTGCGGTTCAAGGGCCCCTGCACGTCCGAAAGCGAGCGCGTTCGAATCCCGCCGCATGTCGTTATGCCAGGCATGCCGAGCCATCCAGGTGCGGCACAGCCCCCAAGGAGGGATACAGGTGACTGTGACTGACGCCTCGACTGCAAACGAGGAGACGCCGCCCCCTCCACCCCCGGCCAGCATCACCTTCGAGGGCAAGTACGGGAAGAACCCGCTGGCAGATGCCAGTTTCGGGGCAATGTGCCGACGCCTTCCCTCCGTGCTCGGGCACACCGCGCGGATGGCGTGGGCCGTCGACAGGTCCGGCGTCGTGCTGCTCCTGGTCTGCCAGTTGCTCACCGGCATCGCGGCCGGCGTCGTCCTCGCCTTCACCGCCCAGGCGATGAACCACCTCCTCGCCACCGGGACGGTTTCCGCACGTCTGCACGCCGCACTGCCCGCCCTGGTTGTGGTGACGACAGCTGCGGGCATCGGCCGCATCAGTGGAGCCCTGTCCTCGTACGCCGACGGACGGATCACACCGCTGCTGATGACCGAGGCGGACGTTGCCCTCGTCGCCGCCGTGTGCCGCGTGGAGTCAGCCGCGTACGGCGAGGACGGATTCGCTGACCGGCAGGAGGCGGCCGAAGTCGGCGTCACCCGGACCAGGATGATGGTGCAGGATGCCCAGCGGTTCATGTCCGCACTGATCCGCATGATCGCCGCGAGCGGGGTCATCACCGCGCTGCACCCGCTGATGCTGCCTCTTCTCCTGCTGGCCGTGCTCCCGGCAGGCGCCGGCGCAGTGTTGTCCGCGCGCGTTGACTACGAGACCCACTACCTCAACGTCGGCGACCGCAACGTGCGCTCCATGATGCGCTGGTGGGCCACCTACTCCCGCTACGGCGACGAGGTCCGCGCCAACGGCATGACCGACTACCTCATCTACTGGTACCGCGCCCTGTCCGACCGGATCGACCAGCGCACCGTGACCGCAGCCCCGCGGATGCTCCGCATCGTCCTGGCCACCAGCGCCCTGGGCGGGATCTTCCAGCTGGGTACCTGGGCCACCCTCGCCTGGCTGGCCACCACCGGCCGGGTCGCCATGCCCGTCGCGGCCACCGCCCTGGTCGCCGTCCAGACCACGCTGGCCTCGCTCTCCCAGTTCGTCATCCACGGCGCCGCGATGTTCCACACCTCGCTCTACCTGGCCGACATGAGGTCCTTCCTCGACATGGCCGTCGAACGCGCCCCCAAGCGCGGAGAATTGACCATCCCGGAACGCGTGGACGAGATCCGCCTCGACGAGGTCGTGTACCAGTACCCCGGCAAAGAGGAGCCGGCCGTCGCGGGGGTCTCACTCACGCTCCGCCGCGGCGAGATCCTGGCCATCGTCGGCGAGAACGGCTCGGGCAAGTCAACCCTGGCCAAGCTCATCACCGGCATCCTCCTCGCCGACAAGGGCCGCGTCCTGTGGGACAGCATCGACCTTGCCCAGGCCGCCCCCGACGCCGTGTGGAAACGCACCGCGCTCGTCCCCCAGGGGTTCGCGTGCTGGCCCCTGCGCGCCCGCGAGAACATCACCCTCGGCCAGCCCAGGACGTACGACGACGGACCGGTGTGGGACGTCGCCGACGCCGTCGGTATGCGGGAAGCGATCGAAAAATTGCCCCACCAGCTCGACACCCTCCTCGCCAAGGAGCTGTTCGGCGGCGCCGAACTGTCCGGAGGACAGTGGCAGCGACTCGTGTGCGGCCGCGCGCTCTACCGGCAAACGCCCCTACTGATCCTGGATGAGCCGACCTCACAGATGGACGCCCGCGGTGAGCACGCCATCTTCCTGGAGATCAAACGGATCGCCGCCGAGCGCATGACGATCGTCGTCACCCACCAACTCGAGAACACACGGCTCGCCGACCGCATCCTCGTCATGGACGAAGGCCGAGTCATCGAGCACGGCAGGTACGAGGATCTTGTGAACGCCGGGGGGCTGTTCGCAGAACTCGTGGCCCTGGCCAAGGACCGTTGATGCCTCACGTCCGCGCACCACTCTGGCATCCCAACCCGTCCACGATGCTCGCCTCCCAACTCGTCCGCCACTGAGCCCCTTCCGCGTCGTCGACCTGGACGAGCTTCTGAAGCAGTTGGGCGAGATGGCTGCACAACCCTGCTCGGTGGCCCGGATGCCGACAGGCCCCGGCCACCGGGCAGGTACGGCGGCTGGCTCGGCTCGTCGGGCCTTGCGCGCCTGACCGTCATCGAGGACGGCACAGCGTCCGGGCCATTCATGGGCGGTGGCGTCAGCTTCATGCTCGCGCGCCGGTATGCATGGGCCGGCACCACGTCGTGGTGCCGACTACCTGCGGTCGCGTTTCTCGTCCTTCCTCGGCACGTCGCCGGGCTTGCCGCCCGGCCCCGGTCGGTTCGAGGGCGGCCCAGACACGGCGCACCTCGTAGTGACCGAAGCCGCACGCGTTCTTCAAGACCTGGAACGTCTACCCGACCACCCAATGCATTCCGGCGATGTGCCCCAGCGCGGTCTCTGCCGGTGTGCAGCAGGAGGTGGTGCAGCCTCACGTGCAGCGATGCGCGTAAGGACGGGAGGCCGAGTACCGGCGTTGCCGAGTCCTCGGCGAGCACCGAGTCCATTATCAACTGGGCAGCTCTTCGGAGCGTGATCACCGCTTCCGTGCGGGCTCCTTGGGCGCCAGCCCGCCCCAAGCGCGTTCCGCACGACGACGTCGTACCGACTCGTAGGGCCGGTCCAGGTCGCCTAGATCCGAGACTGCGGTGCTACTGAACCGATCGCTTCGAAGGCCGTGTCAGATCCGGTCTTGCCTCGTCGTGCGGCGCACCCATACGCGCCCTCGGCCGCCAGTCCCACGATACTGGCCAGGCCGATTCCGGTGCTGCCCGTGAAGGAGAGCGGCCCTTCCCTCAAGCACTCCCATGTGAACGGCCTCCTATGGCTTCCGCATCGCTTCAGAACTGGGCCCTAACACTTCTGCATCGATCGCTACAAAAGAGTTAGGCTCGGGATGTGGAGACGAAAAAGAGTGGCCCCATCGGCCGACCGCGGGGATTCGCCAGCGACGAAGCTCTTGAGCGCGCCATGCTCGTCTTCTGGGAGCACGGCTACGAAGGCGCCAGCCTGTCCAGGCTGACGTCCGCCATGGGCATCTCCGCCACCAGCATGTACGCGGCCTTCGGCAACAAGCAGGAGCTGTTCCGCAAAGCGCTGGCCCGCTACGACGAAGGGCCGAGCGCATACCTGGCCCAGGCCCTGCAGGAGCCCACCGCCCTCGGCGTCGCCACCGCGATCCTCGAGGGCAACATCCGGACCACCACCCTCCCGGCCCACCCCACCGGATGCCTGGGCGTGCAAGGCGCCCTGGCCGCAAGCGAATCCGGACGGGAGATCCGTGACCTGCTCGTCAGGTGGCGCAACGACAGCTACTCCTGCATCCGCGAACGGTTCCAGCAGGCCATCGACGAAGGCGACCTGCCCGCGAGGACCGATCCAGGACTGCTGGCCCGCTATCTCACCACCATGGCATTCGGCATCGCCGTACAAGCCGCCAGCGGCGTCGACCGCAAAGAACTCCAGGACACGGCCCACGCCGCCCTACGCAACTGGCCACCCACCTACTGACCTTCAAAGCGTGGTGCTGTAGGGCTGACGTCTCATGATCCCTGCGGTATGCCGACCGCATGAGGTATGCGCAAGCGGGCGGGCCGACCGAGCCCGCTGCCGAGCCCGAACCCGCAGCTTCACGGGGTTGACTCCGGCCCCAGCGTCCTGCCCGGCGCAGAGTCCGGCCGGGGTGACACCGCCCAGTCGGCCGTAGGACGCCGCGTCACGGAACGCGAACACCCCACCGTCCGCGGCTGCCTGCCAGCACCCGCCGGAGGCGGCCGCTACCGGGACGATCGGGCTGTTGCTGACGGCGTCGGCCGCCAGCCTGGGCTGCGGTCGCACCGGTTCCGAACAGAGGCACCAGCACGGCTGCGGCGGCGGCCACAGTGAGGGCGCTTCGCCGACCACGCGCACCATGACGAACCATCAAAGTCCCCTCCCATGAATCGGTTGCCACCTTCTTGGTGGCGCTTCCGATTCGACCGGAAGCGGGGAAGTGGGAAGCCGCCAGACCGCAGCCCACCGGTAGAGGTGGCCAGTAGACGCGCGTGCGCGTATACGTCTGAGTGCCTCTGGCAAGATTTTCGTGAAGCGGGGCTGTGCCACCGTGCCACCGAGTTGTGTCAGGTGACCAGCAGGCGGTTGAAGAACGCACGGTAGTGGCGCAGTGCCAGACGCAGGTCCTCGGTGTTGGCCTGTTCGCCCCGGTTCCACTGTCCTTCCAGTTCTTGTTTGTGGTCGGCGAATGTGGCGGCCAGCTTTTGCATCACGTCGGCGACCAGGGCATCGGCGGTGTGCACGGCATCCCGCGGGTCGTCCACGAACTTGTTCTGCACGTCCTGCCAGCGTGCTCGGAAGCCTTCCTCATCCTCTGGGGTGAGGAGTTGGGGGGCCTCGCCCTCGGAGCGGGCGCCCGGGTCAGTAGCTTGATGCTGGGTGTCGAAGTCGGCTCCCGCCGCCTCGTCTTGAGTGCCCCCGTCGGCTCCCGCGGCATCGTCTTCGGCAGGCTTGGTGGGCGTGGTCGTACTCTCGCCGGGGAAGGTCGGTACGTCTGTCGACGTGCTCGCCGCCCCTTCCTGCGTGGACCTGTCGCGAGGTTGAGCGAGATCGTCGGTGGACAGGCCGCTCGCGGCGGCGGTGTCCGGTATGTCTTTGCGTTGCATATCTCCTCCATTCCCGGACGCCTGCACTCCCCGGATCGGGGCGACGGTCTGGTCGCCGAGCCGTTCAGGCCGGAGCGGCACGGCGGGGTTCGCCGCCGTCGGAGAGCAGTTCGTCGAACAGGGCCCGGTAGTGCACCATGGCGCCCCGCAATTGTTCGGTGGTCGCCTCGTGCCGGGTGCTGAGCTCATCGACATCGTGGGCGGCCCGGTAGTGCTCGAGTGTGCGGCCGTGCTCGACCGACAGGTCCTTGAGCTGTTGGTCGAAGTCCTGGGTCGGGTAGCCGCGCTCATGCATCAAGGAGGTCACCAGGCGGTCCGCGTCGTGGACCGCGTCCTCTGGACGGTCCACGAACTCCTCTTGCACGCTGGTCCAGTCCCGGGTGTATCGATCCCTGATCCTGCTGTCCAGCGGTTTGATGTCTAGCGCGTCATGCCGCTTCTCGCGGGCCTTGAGCTCCCGTTCGCCGGCCATGCGGCTGTCAGCCTGCTCCAGCGTTCGTTCATACTCCGGGCCGAAGCGGTCGCGCAGCTTCTTGCGGCGCATGAGCAGCCAGGCCACCATGGCTGCCAAGACGATCACCACCACGATGGGAATGATGATCGCTAGAAGTGTCCCTGTTGACATCGGGCCAGGCCCCCTAACGCGTGTGCCCTAAATGCACCTCTTTAGGACGGATTGCCGCTTCTGTGCCGTTGAAACGGGGATCTGCAGTTGAATCACTGCGATCAGGCGCAATGGGCCGAGTCGGGGGTCGGCAACGGCGGCTTTAGGAGTGCGGATACCGGACGCCTCAAGGTCGGAGACGAGCATGGCTTCGGCCGACCGAGACTCGCCGGGTAATCTCAGCCGAGGTCGTCAACCAAGGCTCCGAGGCCACACAGCGCCACACCGCGCCACGGTGGGCTGACTGTGCCCGGCCAGCCCTGTGCACCGTCATCGTGATCGTCCAGCTCGACGGGGTCCGGGTCACGAAGGGGCCTCAGCCACCAGGAGCATCTCCGGGTGACAGCAGGCCCTTGGGGGGCGCGAAACACTCAGAATCACTCATTAGGAGCCATCGACAGAAGTAGCCCATTTTCACACCTCCCTCACGTGGCATCTTGGCCTCCCTGCTTCCCCGAGGGAGGAACTGCGTGCCCGACTCCCCCACGCCCACAAACTCGGCCCCTCGATACCCCAGGTGGTCGGATCGCCTCATACGTCAGCTCGACATCTTCGCGGCCACGCGGTCCCGTGCCGAGAACGTGCCTGCCTTGCTCCTCACCAGGCAGGACGGCGGCGATGTCCGGGCACCAGCCTTCATGGTCCGTGAGTACGAGCACCGGCTGTCGCGACGGCGGGGCAACCCTCACTTCCAGGTACCGCACGCGGTCGTCGACGACGCGGAGCTGAGCGGAGGCTTCCTTGCCGCGATCGACCGAGTCGGACTGCGGTTCCAGCTCACCATGCCGTCGGGACGACCGCGGTTGCCGGCCTTTCACACCTGCCGGGCCGTACTTGATGCCGAACGCGGCGCAGGCGACGTCCAAGCCCAGCAGCAGCCGATCCTCGACGACCTGTACGCGGCACTGCTCAAAAGGCGGAAAACGCTGCGCGCATGCGCTCGCCTCGCGGACTTTCTGGGTCAGCATCTCCTGACCGGCTGGCTGCAGGGACTCGTGGCAGCCCTGATCGTCAGCCTTCCCAAGCTCTGTTACCGGTTCCACCTACGACACCGGGGCCTGCGCTGGGTCGCGGACGAGGCGAACGCGACCTGCTTCCTGGACGCCGCGCTCGCCCTCTGCCAGGACGGCGAGCTGGACAGGGAGAACCCGCGCGTGCGGCGTATCCTCTTGCGCGCACTGCTCACCGATCTGCGGAATGCCACCCGACGAAGGACCTGGCTGAGTCATCTGTGGGCACGGCGGCGGTGGTCCTTCGTCGTCCTCATTCCCGACATCGACGACGCGGACGGCCCCGGCCGCGCCTTCCTCGGCACCTTCGAGGAGCTCGCTGGTGACCATCCGTCCAAGCCGCTCCTCGTCCTGGCCGCCTGCGCGGGTCCGCCTCCGGACTACGCCGCGCCGCTGGGCGCCGACCCCGACCGGCCCAATGGCATTGCCGACAATGTCTTCAAGTTCCTCAATGAGGGCAGTGACGAGCCGGTACGCCTCATCACGCTGCCGGCCGGGGACGACACGGAGGGCACGGCCAAGACGAAGATCGAAACCCATTGGGGCGTCATGGCCCGCCGGGACCACCTTCTCGACTGGTTGCGTCCGGCCGCTCTGCCCCTCATGGCCGCGGCCACCGCGGGCATCCTCCTGGCCCCGCACTACCTCTGGCCGACCCCGCCCCCCGCACCTGCCTCATGCGTCACTCTGAAGACGGGTGAGCGTGTGGGCGTCACCGACGGCAGACAATGTGATCTGGCCGTACCGGGAGACCGCGGAAAGGAACTGCGGAACCTCGAGCACCAGGTGGCGAAGGAGAACGCCCAGATCCCGGACGGTCGATACCGCACCCTGGTCTTCCTCGCTCCCCTGAGTCTGCAGAACGGCGTGTACGACGACCCGCCGATCGGCCTGCAGATCCTGCGCGGCGTCATCGCCCAGCAGCACAAGCTCAACACCGGGGTCCGCCAGAACAAGGTGCCGATCCGCCTGCTCATCGCCAACACCGGCCAGTACTTCCAATACGGCGCACACAGCGCCGCGGCGCCGAAGGGCCCGGACGTCGCACAGATGATCATCAGGCGTCAGCGGCAGGACCACATCGCCGCAGTCATCGGCATCACCCAGAGCCGTCCCGAGTCGCTGGACGCGGCCCGGGAACTCGACCAGGCCGGCATCCCGGTCATCGCGAACGGTGTGTCCGGCAGCATCATGGTCGGCCCCGACTCGCCACAGCGGTACTTCCAGATCTCGGCGCCCGACGGGCGAGTCGCGCGGGTCCTCGCCGACTTCATCCACCACTCTCCCGCGGTCCGCAAACTCACCAGCGGCACACCGCACGCCGTGGTCGTGTACGACCCCACCGACACGGCCTTCAGTACCGACCTCAAGAACCTGTTCGTCGCCGCCTACCGTCCACACGGCGGTATCGACGAGATCAAGTACAGCGAGAAGCCCGGGGCGACCACGCCGGAGACCATTGCGAGCGAAGTGTGCAACAAGGTCGCTGCGACGCACGGGATCGTGGTCTACCTCGCCCGATCCGGTGTGCTTCCCAGCCTCCTCAACGCGATGCAGAGTGCGGGCGGACAATGCCAGCCCCCTCAAGGCACGACAATCCCGATGATCACCGAAAGCGCCCCCATCGACTTCCAGCTCCATCCAGGACAGACGGCGCGCGCCTACCCGTACATGACGCTCTTCTACGAGACGACGAACGCCCCCACCCCGGACTCCCGGGATCCGTACGCCCAGTTCGCCCAGGACTTCGCCACGGTGTTCGGCGGACGCAGCGCGGACGCGGACGCCGCCGGCGGCTTCGACACCGTGGGTGTCGTCAGCAAGGTCATCGAGGACCTGCTGCCGGCTTCCGACGACGTTCAGCCCAATGACATCTACCTGTGGCTCACCGCCCACGGCGTGTCCCAGTACCCCGGCGCTTCCGGCGTGCTGCAACTTGACGGCAAGAACAAATACCCGCCCGACAAGGCGGTGTTCATCCGCGAGATCGCCCCACCAAGCGGAATCACGGCCACACTGCTCAGCTGCGGAGTCCTGCCCAACCGGCAGAACCCCGCGAAGTGGGGTACTCCTCCCGACACCTTCCCCTGCCCCAGGGACGACACCGCGACGGCTTCCCCATGAGACGCTCCCGGTGGGCGTCGCCCTTGACCGACTCGCCCCTCGCCCACCATCGCCTCAGACGGCTGCAGCACCGCCCCGAAGTCGTGCTTCTGCTCGATCAGGTAGAGCTGCGTCCAGCGCGTTACGCTGCCATCACCAAGGGTGTCGGAGAGGGAGGGGGCCGGCTCGCACGCCTTCAGCACGTCGGCGGCAGGTGCTGCGGTTGCCGGTCTGCTCTGCAGGGCGGCGCGGTCATCCGTGGACAGTCGGAAAAGATCAGCACCTGGGCCGCAGGTCAGTCCAGCGCCTCAACACGGTTGCCGGCCAGGCCGAACAAGACATCGGTCCCGGTCAGCTGAAACAACCTGGCGACCTGCGATGACACCCCGGTCAGCATGAAATCGATCTTCGTCGCCAGGGCCTGCTACCGGGCCTGCTGCAGTGTCCGCAGCCCCGAGCAGTCGCAGAACGTCACTCCGGAGAGATCGACCACCAGCCGCTGGATGCTGCATTCCATGCGGGTCAGCGCACTCTGCCCCGCGGCTTCAACGGCACCGGCGGCAGCTCAGGAGCCGGCAGCGGATCGCCGTCGTAACCCTTCACCTCGCCGAAGCGGGAACCCGTCATCCAGTCCTGACGCGCCTGCTCGATCTCCTCCTGGGACCGTCCGATCCAGTTCCAGAACATGACCAGTTCCTCGTCGAAGGGCTCGCCGCCGAGGAGCATCAGGCCCGCGTCCGACTCGGCGCGCAGCGGGAGTTCGGTGCGGCCGCAGCCGAGGTAGAGCATCGAGCCGGGCAGCAGCGCCACCCCGTCCACGTGGGCCTCGCCGGACATGGACAGCACGGCGTACTCGAAGTCCGGTTCCAGCGGCAGGCGTACGTCCGCGCCGCGGCCGAGGGTCAGGTCGGCGCCGACGATGGGGGTGTACGCCGTTCCGGGTGAGCGTGCGCCGTCGAGGTCGCCCAGGATGAGCGTGGCCGTCAGGCCGGGGGCCGTGATCTGCGGCAGCCCGGTGTGGTGCTCGAAGTGCGGGTCGGTGTGGCGGTGCCCGTCCGGGAGGGCGACCCAGAGCTGGGCGCCGTGCAGGAACCGGGCGTGGGACTTGGGGCTCTCCTCGGAGTGGCTGATCGCCCGGCCGGAGGTCATCAGGCCCAGCTCACGGGGGCGGATGGTCTGGAGGCTGCCGGTGGAGTCGCGGTGCAGGACCTCGCCCTGGTGCAGCCAGCTCACCGTCTGCAGGCCCATGTGCGGGTGCGGAGGCACCTGCATGCCCGGCTCGTCGGCGATGTCGTCGGGGCCGTAGTGATCGACGAAGCACCAGGCGCCGACCATGCGGCGGCCCAGGTTGGGCAGCAGTCGGCGTACTTCGCTGGACTCGCCGAGCTTGACGCGGCGGGGGCTGAGGAGTTCGCGCACGGGTTCCGCCACCACGAAGCCGCGGCCGCCGCACAGGGCGGGAACCGCCTGGCGATCAAGATTGCTCATGTCGCCCAACCTAGACCCGTGAGGCGATTCCCGTCAGGCCGTCCGGCCGAGAATAGTGGCCATGGATATAGTAGCCATGTACTGTATCGAGCATGAGTACGGCATCCGAGGGCGCGACGCCCGGTTTCCTGGTCTGGCGACTGTCGATGAAATGGCGGGTCGCGGTCGACCGCGCGGTGGCGCCGCTCGGCCTGACACACGCCCAGTACTCGCTGGTCGCCTCGCTGTACGGCATGCAGCGCGGCGGCGAACGCCCCAGCCAGCGACGCCTCGCCGACCAGACCGGCCTGGAACCGCTCTACGTCTCCAAGCTGGCGCGCGCCCTGGAGAGCGCCGGGCTCCTGGAGCGCGCCCGCGACCCGCGCGACCCGCGCGCGGTGCAACTGGCGCTCACCGACGAGGGCCGCGAGCGCACCCGGCAGGCCATCGAGGTCGTCCAGGGGCTCCTGGAGCAACTGCTGGCACCGCTCGGCGGCCTGGACAGCGCGCGCACGCGGGAGTTCAGGCGCGAGCTGACGGCCCTGCTCGACACACCTCTCGATCCGACGAACGAGAACCTCAAGGAGCAGTCATGACCACCACCACTCCTCCCACCACTCCTCCCACCACTCCCGTCCTCGACCCCCGCGTCATAGCCCTGGCCCACTACGCGGCCCGCGCGCTCCTCGAGAGAGTCCTGGCCCGTCACGGCGTGACCTTCCAGCAGTCCGTCACCCTGCGACTGGCCGCCGTCGCGGAGGGGCCGGTCGAGCGTGAGCGCATCGCCGCGGACGTCGTCGGCGCGCTGAAGATCGACGCGGCGGACGCGCACTCCGTGATCGACGAGCTCGTCTCCGCCGGGCTGCTGGCTCCCCACGAGTCGACCCATGGGTCGTCCCATGAGTCGTCCCAGGTGCGGATCACGGACGCCGGCCGGGAGTTGTTCGCGACGACGTCCGCCGAGACCGCCCCCCTCTCCGCCCGGGTCTACGCCGGCATCCCCGCGGAGGATCTCGCCGCCGCCGGACGCGTACTGAGCCTCATCACCGAGCGGGCAGACGCGGAGCTCGCCGCCCTGGCCAAGTAGTGGAATATTGAACCACCTGGTTCCGTTGACGGCCTCGAAGTCGAAGGAGGCACGAGTGGAGACCACGTACCACGACCACACGTACTACGACCACGGAACACCGGCGGAGCGCTGGGAGCGCGCGCAAATGTTCTTCGACGCCAAGGAGTACGCCACGGCGGCGCGCGTCCTGGACGGGCTGGTCGAGGAGGTTCCGGAGCAGACCGGACCGCGCCTGCTGCTGGCGCGCGCCTACTACCACTCGGCCCAACTGCGGCGCGCGGAGCGTGAGTTGCGGGTGATCGTCGAGCGCGACCCGGTCGAGCAGTACGCCCGGCTGATGCTCGGCCGCACGCTCGAGCGGCAGGGCAGGCAGGAGGAGGCCGAACCTCACCTGCGCCTCGCCTCGGCGCTCGCGGGCGACTTCGAGTAAGCCGAGCGAGCCTCGACGACACATGGGCCCGGTTCCGCACAGGAACCGGGCCCACGTCCGTCTCAGGCCGTCGCGTTCCCCTTCCCCCGCCGGTGGGCGAACTCGCCGAGGATCACGTCGGCGACGATGAAGCCGGCCAGCGGAATGCCGAGCAGTGGCACGAAGTAGCCGAGGACGGCGACGAGCACCACGCCGGGCACCAGGACCTGCGGCGGCACCTGCTGCCAGGCGCCGCGCGGGATCGGCCGGCCGAAGGCGGAGCCCCGCCCGCGCTGCCACCACATGCGGTAGCCCCACACGATCAGCAGGATCAGCGAGAGTGCGAGCAGCATCAGGGCGATCTGGTTGACCAGCCCGAACAGGACACCGGTGTGCAGGTCGATGCCCCAGCGGGTGAGCTTGGCGAGCAGCGGGTAGTCCGCGAACCGCAGCGTGTCGGTGACCTTGCCGGTGGCCGGGTCGACGGCGACCGAGTCCTGCTTCTCGGGCCAGCTGCGCTGCACCTGCCGTACGACGTAGGCCGACGAGGCGTCGGCGGGCGGCACGATCTCGACTGGGTCGCCGAGATCTTCGGCGCGGGCGGCGGCCAGCACCTTGTCGAGGCCGACGCCGTGCTCGGCGTCCCCGGCCGAGGCGGACGCGCCGTGGCCCGCGTGGTCGCCGCCCGCGGCCGAGGAGACCGAGGGCGTGGACTGGCCCAGTGAGGTGCGCAGTTCGTCGATGTTGGCGCCGGCGTACGTCGACCAGGTCAGGCCGGTCGCCGACAGGAAGATGAAGCCGGCCGCGGCCCAGACGCCGACGCTGCCGTGCAGCCCGAGGGTGCGGCGCCGCCCGCTGGTGCCGCGGACCTTGCGGAGGGCACGGCGGCGGGAGAACCACAGCACGATGCCGCCGCCCGCGATCACCCACAGCCAGCTGGCGGCGAACTCACTGTAGAGGCGACCGTTCTCGCCCAGGTGGAGGTCGCGGTGGAACTCGTCGATCCAGGTGCGCAGCGGCAGCGCGCCGGTAGAGCCGTACTGCTCCAGGGCGCCGCGGACCTTGCCGGTGTACGGGTCGACGAACACGGCCAGGGTGTGGTTCGGGTCGACTCCCTGCACGCCGGACAGCATCACCCTGGTCGTGGCGTCGGCCGCGGGTGAGGGGCGTATCGCCGAGACCGTGCCCTCGGGGTGGGCCTTGCGGGCGGCGTCCACCTGGTCGTCGAGGGGCAGTTTGCTGTCGGCGACGGCGGCGACGGTCATCTGGTCCCGGTAGACGATCTTCTCGGCCTGGAAGGCGCCCGCGTACAGGAAGCCGGTGACGGCGGCGATGAGCAGGAAGGGGGCGACGAACACACCGGCGTAGAAGTGCAGACGCAGCACGAGCGGGCGCAGCGGTGCCCATCTGCTGGGGGTCGGCGCCGGGACGGCCGGTTGCGCGGCCTCGTCCGTGGACGTCGTGGGGGCGATGGACATCGGCGGTTTCTCCGAGCGCTGGGGACGATGGCGGTCCAGTAGTCGGAGAGCGGAGGCGTCGAGTTCCCGGCACTTCCAGTGACCTGCGTCACACGCGTGGTTCTCGTGACATCCTGGCGCGATGGCAACTCCGAGTCACCGCAAGCCCCTTGTTGAACTGGTCGAGGAACTCCTCGCCACGGACGGCCCGCTCCCGATCGTCGCGGCCGGCGATCCGGTGCTGCGGCAAGGCATCGAGCATTACGACGGCCACCTGGACGGCGCTCTCCTGTCCCGTTTCGTCGAGGCCCTCCGCATCACGATGCACGCGGCGCCCGGCGTGGGGCTCGCCGCCCCTCAGGTCGGGGTTCCCCTGCGGATCGCGGTGATCGAGGACCCCGCGCCGGTACCCGAGGAGATCCGGCTGGCGCGTGGACGCGTCCCGCAGCCGTTCCGGGTCCTGGTCAATCCGTCGTACGAGCCGGTCGGCACCGGGCGGGTGGCGTTCTTCGAGGGGTGTCTGAGCGTGCCGGGATGGCAGGCCGTGGTGGCGCGGCCCGCCGAGGTCCGGCTCAGGTGCGAGGACGAGAACGGCCGCGCGGTCGACGAGGTGTTCCGCGGCTGGCCCGCCCGGATCGTCCAGCACGAGACGGACCACCTCGACGGGGTGCTCTACCTGGACCGCGCCGAGCTGCGCTCGCTGTCCTCGAACCAGGCGATGGCCGAGCGCTGGACGCAGCCGACGCCGGAGCAGGCGGCCACGTCCCTCGGCTTCGAACTTCCTTAGGCGTACCTCTAGTTGTCCCGGTAGGCCTCCAGCAGTCGCAGCCACACCTCGCTGATCGTCGGGTACGACGGGACCGCGTGCCACAGCCTGCTGATCGGGACCTGGCCGGCGACCGCGATCGTCGCGGAGTGGATCAGTTCGCCGACGCCGGGGCCGACGAAGGTGACGCCGAGGAGGATCTCTCGTTCCAGGTCGACGACCATGCGGGCACGGCCGCGGTAGCCGTCGCCGTAGAGACCGGCGCCTGACACGGAAGCGAGGTCGTAGTCGACCGCGCGGACCCGGTGGCCCGCCTGCTCGGCCTCCGCCAGGGAGAGGCCCACGGAGGCGGCCTCCGGGTCGGTGAAGACGACCTGGGGCACGGCGTCGTGGTCGGCGGTCGCGGCATGGGCGCCCCACGGGTCCGCCTGGACCGCGGTGCCCGAGGCGCGGGCCGAGATGGCGGCGCCGGCGATGCGGGCCTGGTACTTGCCCTGGTGGGTGAGGAGCGCGCGGTGGTTGACGTCGCCGACGGCGTAGAGCCAGTCGCTGCCGGTCACGCGCAGGCTGTCGTCGACCTCCAGCCAGCTGCCGGGGTCCCGGCCGATCGTGTCGAGGCCGATGTCGTCGGTGCGCGGGGCGCGTCCGGTGGCGAACAGGATCTCATCGGCCTCGATGCGGTCGCCGGTGTCGGTGACGACCACGACCGTGCCGTTCTCCCGGGCGACCGACTCGACCGAGGTGCCGGTGCGGACGTTCACGCCCGCCTCGGTGAGCGCCTCGGCGACGAGTTCCCCGGCGAACGGCTCCATGCGGTTGAGCAGGCCCTTCCCGCGCACCAGGAGCGTCACCTGCGAGCCCAGCGCCTGCCAGGCCGTGGCCATCTCGGTGGCGACCACTCCCCCGCCGACCACGACGAGCCGCCCCGGTGCCGCCTTGGCACTGGTCGCCTCGCGGCTGGTCCACGGCTTGACCTCGTCGAGGCCCGCCAGGTCGGGCAGCACGGCGCGGGTGCCGGTGCAGACGGCCACGGCGTGCCGGGCGGTCAGCACTTTCCGTACGCCGTCGGGGCCGGTGACCGTGACCGTGCGCTCCCCGGTGAGACGGCCGTGGCCGCGGTGGAGCTCGGCGCCGATGCTCTCCAGCCAGCCGACCTGGCCGTCGTCCTTCCAGTCCGAGGCCCAGTAGTCCCGGCGCGCGAGGACCGCGGCCGCGTCGAGGGGGCCCTGCACCGAGGCGCTCAGACCCGGCAGGCGGCGCGCGTCCGCCTGTGCGATCACCGGCCGCAGCAGGGCCTTGCTGGGCATACAGGCCCAGTAGGAGCACTCTCCGCCGACCAGTTCGCTCTCCACGACCGCGGTGGACAGGCCGGCCGCGCGGGTGCGGTCGGCCACGTTCTCCCCCACGGGTCCGGCACCGAGCACCACGACGTCATAGGCGATGTTTTCCGTTTCCGTCATGGGCCCAGTCTGGTGGGTGGTGTGCGCTCGGGCCAGCAGGGGTACGCGCGGCGCATGCCCACAGGTGTCCGCTGTGGAATACCGGGCCGGGCGGCCGTGTTGTGCCGACGGCTTCGCTCCGAGACCAGGAAGAGGGATCACGTCATGAGCAGCACCGTGGAGCTCACCAAGGAGAACTTCGACCAGATGGTCACGGACAACGAGTTCGTCCTGATCGACTTCTGGGCTGCCTGGTGCGGTCCTTGCCGCCAGTTCGCGCCGGTCTACGAGAAGGCCGCCGAGGACAACCCGGACCTGGTGTTCGGCAAGGTGGACACCGAGGCGCAGCCGGAGCTGGCCCAGGCCTTCGGTATCCAGTCGATCCCGACGCTGATGATCGTCCGCGACCAGGTCGCGGTGTTCGCCCAGCCCGGGGCGCTGCCCGAGTCCGCCCTGACGGACGTCATCGGGCAGGCCCGCAAGCTGGACATGGACGAGGTCCGCAAGTCCGTGGCCGAGCAGCAGGCCCAGGCCGGGCAGAACGGCGAGTAACGCCCCGGATCAGAAGGGGTACGTCGCCACGTCCGCGCGTACCGTCGTCCAGCGCACGTCGGTGAAGGCCTCCACATTGGCCTCGCCGCCGAACCGGGCGCCGGTGCCGGACGCGGCGATACCGCCGAAGGGCGCGACCGCCTCGTCGTTCACGGTCTGGTCGTTGATGTGCACGATGCCGGTCGGGATCCGCTCCGCCAGGTCGAGGCCGCGGGCCGCGTCCGCGGTGACGATGCCGAGCGAGAGGCCGTAGGGCCCCGCGGCGGCCAGCGCGGCCGCCTCGTCGACCGTGCTGAAGGACCGTACGGGCGCGACGGGTCCGAAGACCTCCTCCGCGTAGGCGGGTGTGCTGTCGTCGAGGCCCGCGAGGACCGTCGGGCGGTAGAAGAGCTTGTCGTGCGTGCCGCCGGCGGCCAGTTTGGCGCCCTGCGCGGTGCTGGCCTCGACCAGGCCGTGCACCTTGGCGAGTTGGTTGCCGTCGATGATCGGGCCGAGGTGGACCTGTTCCCGGTGGGGGTCGCCGACGGCGAGCGAGTCGGCCTTGGCGGCCAGGCGCTCCACGTACTCCTCGTACAGCGACGCGTGGACCAGGTGCCGGCCCGTCGTCATGCAGATCTGGCCCTGGTGGAAGAAGGATCCCCAGGCCGCCGTGGAGATCACGGCCTCGATGTCGGCGTCCTCCAGGACGATCAGGGCGGAGTTGCCGCCGAGTTCCAGGTGGGCGCGCTTGAGGTGGCGTCCGGCCGCCTCTCCGACGGCACGGCCCGCCGCGGTCGAGCCGGTGAAGGAGATGACCGGGATGCGCGGGTCGGCGACCAGGGCCTGGCCGACGTCGGGCCCACCGGGCAGGACGTGGAACAGGCCCTCGGGCAGCCCGGCCTCGGCGAAGACCGCGGCGAGCGAGAGACCGCCGCAGACCGCGGTGCGCGGGTCGGGCTTGAGGATCACGGCGTTGCCGAGAGCGAGGGCCGGGGCGACGGAGCGGATCGAGAGGATCAACGGGGCGTTGAAGGGCGAGATCACGCCCACCACGCCGACCGGAATCCGGCGCGTGTAGGACAGCCGGGGCGCCTCGCTGGGCAGGACCTGGCCCGCGGGGCGGGAGGCGAGGGCGGCTGCCTCGTAGCACTCCTGGGCGGCCACGTGCAGTTCGAAGTCGGCCTTGCCGGGGATGGACCCGGACTCCCGGACGAGCCATCCGCGCAGTTCGTCGGCGTGCGCGGCGAACAGGTCACCGGCCTTGCGCAGCACCCCGGCGCGGACGAAGTGCGGGAGCCTTGCCCACTCCACCTGGGCGGCGCGGGCTGCCTCGGCGGAACGCTCCACGTCCTCGCCGGTGGCGAGAGCGACGGTGGCGAGCGTGTCGCCGGTGGCGGGTTCGGTGACCGCGTACTCGGGTCCTGAAAGGGGGTGGGGCTGCCAGCTCTTGGGGTCGAGCAACGACATGACGGCTCTCCGTTCGATCACCGATGGGACTCACACGGGGAGCGGTAGTCCCGTGTAGTTCGCGGCCAGTTCGGCGGCCGCATGGCGGGATGCGGTGATGCGGCGCAGCCGTGCGAGCTGCATCCGGCTCTCGAAGGCATCCCCATTTGGTTGAGCGTGCAACATCCTAGTCATGTCATACGAGAACCGGGTGGCCTGCCACACACGAGAAAGACACAACTCCGAATAATTGTCGATCAGTTGTGTCGATCCCGTCCGGTGCAGCTCGGCCAGGGCCCGGGCGAGGAGGGACACGTCCGACACGGCGAGGTTGAGGCCCTTCGCTCCGGTCGGCGGCACGATGTGCGCGGCGTCGCCGGCCAGCAGGAGACGGCCGTGGCGCATCGGTTCGTGGACGTAACTGCGCATGGGTGTGACGGACTTGGCGGTGATCGGACCTCTCGCGAGGGTCCAGTCGGCGTCGATCGCGAAGCGGGCGGCGAGCTCGTCCCAGATGCGCTCGTCGGCCCAGTCGTCGGCGTCGGTGCCGTTGGGGACCTGGAGGTAGAGCCGGGACACGGCGGTCGAGCGCATGCTGTGCAGGGCGAAGCCGCGCTCCCCGCGGGCGTAGATCAGCTCTTCGCAGGACGGGGCGACATCGGCCAGGATCCCGAGCCAGGAGTACGGGTAGTCGTGCTCGTACGTCCGGCTCGTCGCCGTCGGGAAGGCCCCGCGGGAGATGCCGTGGAAGCCGTCGCAGCCCGCGATCCAGTCGCAGGTCAGGGTCTGTTCCCGGCCCTCGCGCAGGAACCGCACCATGGGGGCGTCGCTCTCCGGCTTCTCGACCGCGAGGGCCTCCGCCTCGAACAACAGCGGTGGCCCCTCGGCCAGGTGGAGCGCGACGAGGTCCTTCACGATCTCGGTCTGGGCGTAGACGGTGACCGTACGGCCGCCGGTGAGCACCGGGAAGTCGAGGTGGTGCCGCTCCCCGGCGAACCGCAGCTCGATGCCCTGGTGGACCAGCCCCTCCGCCTCCAGCCGAGCGGCGGCGCCGGCCGCGCGCAGGGCGTCGACCGTGCCCTGTTCCAGCATCCCCGCGCGCTGACGGTGCTCGACGTACTCCCGTGTCCTGCTCTCCAGGACCACGCAGTCGATGCCGGCCAGGTGCAGCAGGCGGGCGAGGAGCAGTCCGGCGGGGCCGCCGCCGATGATCCCGACCGTGGTGCGCATGGCAGGCCCTTCTGCGTCAGCTGGAGTCGCGGTGCACGACCGTGGCACCCAGCACCGTGTGCGTCTCGGTCGCGGCGCCCGGTTCGCGCACCGCGCGGTCGACCAGTTCGGCGAGGTCACGGCCGGACGGGAGCTCGAGGTGGACCGTGCTCAGCCGGGGCCGCAGCAGCCGGCCCAGGAGCAGGTCGTCGGCGCCGATCACCGCCGTGTCCTCCGGGATGCGCACGCCCTCGTCCTGCAGGGCACGCATTAACAGCATCGCGTACTCGTCGTTGTACGCGAACACGGCGTCGAGGTCGAGTTCCCGCCAGCGGGCGGCGAGACCGGCTGCGGCCTGTTCCTCGTAGGCGAGGGACAGCTCGGTCAACGTGGCGTCCGTGCCGTCCAAGGCCCTGCGCACACCGGCCAGGCGGGGCAGCGAGAAGGCCTCCAGACCGGCCTCCGCGGGCACCACGACCCCGATGCGGCGCCGGCCGCGGGAGTACAGGTGGGCGGCGGCACTGTGGCCGACGCCCGCGTGGTCCATGAGCAGGGCGTGGGCCCCCTCGACCGCCTCGGGACCGAGGGTGACCACCGCGCGGGCGCCGGAGCGCCGCAGCAGGGCCACGCCCTGCGGGCCGAGTCCCGCGCCGGGCACCAGGACGGCGACCGGGCGCAGCTCGGCCCAGGCGCGGGCCGCCTCGTCGCCCTGGAGGCCGACGCTGCCGTACTGCACGACGGTGTAGTCGAGCCGGCCCAGGGCCCACTGGAGTTCGCTGATGAACTGGCTGTAGAGCGGGCCGACCGGAATGGCCGGGGCGGGCATCAGGACCATCCGGCTGTGGCCGGCGCGCAGGCTGCGGGCGGCCGCGTGCGGGACGTACCCGAGTTCCTTCGCCGCCGCGTGGACCCGGCGGCGCGTGGGCTCGCTGATCCGGACGGCGCTGGTGTTGTTGAGGACGTAGGAGACGGTCGCACGCGAGACGCCGGCCAGCCGGGCGACATCGGCGCTCGTGGGAACCGGGCGCGTGACGGAGGACGCGGACGTGTTCTGTATCTGCACCATGACGACCGTCATCTTTGCAGAAGCTGTGAAGGTGCTCACATGTGGGGTTGACGCTTTGCTCAGCGCGGCGCGTCCACGCCGGTCACCCGGGTGACGAGGTCGTTCCAGCCGGCCTCCAGACGCTCCAGGGGGATTCCGCACTGCCGGGTGAGGTGGTGGATGAGGGCCGGGTCGAGATACCCCATCAGCGTATGGGCCAGCAACTCGCAGTCGGCGTCCGGAACGATCTGCCGCAGCAGCACGGCCGTGTGCATGTGCAGCGCCCGGGTCGACGGGTGGGAGTGGCGGCGGGTGGGCTCCGCCTGCGCGGCCAGCTGCAGGTCCAGCTGTTCGGCGAAGCGGTAGAGCACGGCCACACCGAGCGCCCGCAGCCGGTCCACCGGAGGGGCGCCGGGACCCAGCGGCGGCGGGCCCCCGAGGAAGTCCGCCTGGAGGGTGTGCGCGGAGTGGTCCAGCAGTGCCATGAGCAGTCCGGTGCGGTCGCCGAAGCGGCGGAAGACCGTGCCTTTGCCGACTCCGGCCGCCGTGGCCACCGCTTCCATGGTGACTCCCGCCACGCCGTGCTCCGCGATCAGCCGGGTCGCGGCCTCCAGCAGACGGGCGCGGTTGCGGGCCGCGTCGGCGCGCAGGCACGGCTCGTCGGAGGCGGATCCGATCTCCAGAACCCGGGGCTCGTCGAAGGGCTCCTGAGGCTTCGGGAACGGCGGCAGGGTCTCGGACATGAACCCAGCGTAAAGCATCGGGAAGAAAACTGGACCTCGGTCCGGTTAGGGTGCTAGAACATAAACGGACCCCGGTCCGGAAGATTGCCGCAGTGTTTCAGCATCCTGGAGTTACGCATGTCTGTTCGCATTCTCGCACTCGTCGGATCCCTCCGCGCCGGTTCGACCAACCGCCAGCTCGCCGAGGCGGCCGTCAAGCACGCCCCCGAGGGCGCGGAGGTCGTGCTCTTCGAGGGCCTCGGCGACATCCCGTTCTACAACGAGGACATCGACGTGGAGGGCAGCGTGCCCGCAGCCGCCACGAAGCTGCGTGAGGCCGCGCAGGCCTCCGACGCGTTCCTGCTCTTCGCCCCCGAGTACAACGGCACCATCCCGGCCGTGCTGAAGAACGCCATCGACTGGCTGTCGCGTCCCTTCGGCGCCGGCGCCTTCGGCGGCAAGCCGGTCGCCGTGGTCGGTACCGCGTACGGCCAGTTCGGCGGTGTGTGGGCGCAGGACGAGACCCGCAAGTCCGTGGGCATCGCCGGCGGCAAGGTGCTCGAGGAAGTCAAGCTGTCCATCCCGGGATCGCTGGTGCGCTTCGCCGAGACCCACCCGGCCGACGACGCCGAGGTCGCCGCGCAGCTGGCCGAGGTCGTCGCGCAGCTGCACAGCAACGCGGGTGAGGTCGCGGCGGCCTGACCTGCCGCGCGGAACAGGGGCCGGAGTTCTTGCACTCCGGCCTTTTGCCGTGTCCGCGGACCTGCCCGACAGGCCCTAGTCCAGTTCCGCGAGCCGCTGTACCGCGGGGGCCGTGAAGCGTTCGATCCACTCGGCGGGGGCGCCGGTGCGGGGGGCGAGGATGACCGTGTCGATGCCGAGCTTGGTGTAGCCGGTGATGTCCCGGGTGAAGGCGTCCGGGTCGCTGCCGTCGGCCGTGTCGACCGAGTAGGTCATCGTCCTGCGGATCTCGTCGTAGTCCCGCCCCTCGGTGTCGCAGTGGCGGCGCAGCACGTCGAGCTTGTGCCTGACCTCGTCGGGCGAGGTGGCGAAGAGGTTGCAGGCGTCGCCGTAGCGGGCGACCAGGCGTAGCGTCTTCTTCTCACCGCTGCCGCCGATCATGATCTCGGGGTGTGGAGTGCTGACCGGGGCCGGTACGCACAGGGTCTCGGCGAGCCGGTAGTGGGTGCCCTCGAAGGGGCCGTTCGCCGCCGGGTCCCACATCTGCAGACAGATCCGCAGGGTCTCCTCCAGCCGCTCGAAGCGCTCCGCGAGGGGCGGGAACGGCACGCCGAGCCCTTCGTGCTCCCGGTCGTACCAGGCGGCCCCGATGCCGAGGGCGGCCCGGCCGCCGGAGAGCACGTCGAGTGTGGTGGCGATCTTGGCGAGGAGGCCCGGGTGGCGGTAGGTCACTCCGGTCACCAGCGCGCCGAGCCGGACCGTCTCGGTGTGGGCCGCGAGGAAGCTCAGGGTCGTGTAGGCCTCCAGCATCGGGTCTTCGGCGCCGCCGTTGAACTCCATCTGGAAGTAGTGGTCCATCACCGACAGCCAGCTCACCCCCGCCGCCTCCGCCGCGGCACCCGCGGCGGCGAGCTCGGCGCCGAGGGCGGGTGCGCCCGCCGGGTGGTTGAACCGGTTGATGTGCACGCCCACACGCATGGCCGTCTCCGTTCACGGGACCTTCGCCGACCTTGCCGACGCTAGAACCTGGAGTGCTCTCGAAGTCAAGGGCGAGTTCCTCCGAGAGCTGCGCCGGGCCTGGCCTGGGTCCCGGTCACGCCACGCGTTCCGCCTCCGCCTGCTCCTGCTTCTTCGCGGCGCGCAGGCTCGTCAAGGTGGTGACCGTCAGGACGAGGACGATGAAGCCGAGGGAGAAGGGGATGCCGATCTCGGGGACATGGACCCCCGACTCGTGGAGAGCGTGCAGCACCAGCTTGACGCCGATGAATCCCAGGATGATCGACAGGCCGTAGCTGAGGTGGACCAGCTTCTTCAGCAGGCCGCCGATGAGGAAGTACAGCTGGCGCAGCCCCATCAGGGCGAAGGCGTTCGCGGTGAAGACGATGTACGGGTCCTGGGTGAGGCCGTAGATGGCGGGGATGGAGTCGAGGGCGAACAGCACGTCGGTCGAGCCGATGGCGAGCATCACGACCAGCATCGGGGTCATGACCCGCTTGCCGTTCTGCTCGATCCACAGCTTGGTGCCGTGGTAGCGGTCCGCCACGCCGAAACGCTTCTCCACCATTTTCAGCAGCTTGTTCTCCTCGTACTCCTCGTCGTGTCCGTCCTTGCGGGCGTCCTGGACGAGCTTCCAGGCGGTCCAGATCAGGAAGGCGCCGAAGAGGTAGAACACCCAGGAGAACGCGGAGATGATCGCCGCTCCGGCCGCGATGAACCCGGCGCGCAGGACGAGCGCCATCACCACGCCGACCATCAGCACCCGCTGCTGGTACTGCGAGGGCACCGCGAACTTGCCCATGATCAGGACGAACACGAAGAGGTTGTCGACACTCAGGGACTTCTCGGTGACGTATCCCGCGAAGAACTCGCCCGTGGGCTTCGCCCCGCCGAAGAGGAGGAGCCCGAGTCCGAAGAGACAGGCCAGCACGACCCAGACGACGGTCCAGATGCCGGCTTCCCTGACCGACACGTCGTGGGGTCTGCGGCCGATGAAGAAGTCCGCGCCGACCAGGACGCACAGGGCGACGACGGTCAGCAGCCAGACGGTGAGCGAGACGTTCACTGGTTCTCCTGTGCGTGGGGGGCACCGACAGCGTTGCCACCACCGGGGATCCCTTCCACCTACAAAAGGTGAACAACAGGTCACGCGATGGCAAGGAACCGCAGGTCACGCCGGAACACGGCGGAATCTCCACGCTCACCACCCGCCGTACGGCGGTCAGGTCCCGCCGTACGGCGGCGCTCCGGACGGACACCGTTGCCCCGATCATGACGGCACGAGCCGCCGCGCCCTCGCGTGAGGAGAAGTCATGACACTTGTGCCGCCCCCGTTCGACCCCGAGCTCAGCGCCGCCCTGGATCTGATCAAGGACGTGATCTCGCCCGGTCTCACCGTGGACGAGATCGACGTCGTGCGTCAGGGGGCGGGCATCGACATGCTGGCCGAACTGGACCTGACACTGGACGGCTTCTTCGAGGTGGAGGAACGCTCGGTGCCGGGGCCGGAGGGTGACCCCGAGATCTCACTGCTGATCTGCCGGCCCGCCGGGGCATCCGCGGCACCCGCGGGCCTGGGACGTCCGGTGATCTACCACGTCCACGGCGGGGGCATGATCCTCGGCAACAACCGTGTCGGCATGGACGTTCCGCTGGCCTGGGCGAAGGAACTGGACGGGGTCGTGGTGTCGGTGGAGTACCGGCTGGCGCCCGAGAACCCGCATCCGGCGCCCATCGAGGACGTGTACGCCGGGCTCGTGTGGACGTCCGAGCACGCCGAGGAGATCGGTGGCGACCCCGAGCGGATCGTGATCGCCGGTGCGAGCGCGGGGGGCGGTCTTTCGGCGGCGCTGGCCCTGCTGACCCGGGACCGCAAGGGGCCGCGACCGATGGGGCAGCTGCTGATGTGCCCGATGCTGGACGACCGCAACGACAGTCCGTCGACGTATCAGATGGCGGGGCTGGGCGTGTGGGACCGTACGGCCAACGACACGGGCTGGACGGCGTTGCTGGGTGAGCTGCGGGGTGGCCCCGATGTTCCCGCGTACGCGGCGCCGGCCCGGGCCGAGGACCTGTCGGGCCTGCCGCCCGCCTTCCTCGACGTGGGGTCGGCGGAGACGTTCCGCGACGAGGTCCTCGCCTATGCGTCCCGGATCTGGCAGGCGGGCGGGGTCGCCGAACTGCATGTGTGGCCGGGAGGCTTCCACGGCTTCGACGGGTTCGCCCCCCAGGCCGCGTTGTCGCAGGCGGCGCGTGCTGCGCATCTGTCATGGCTGCGGAGGTTGCTGGGCAGTTAGGGGTGCTGCGGGGGCCTCCCCGCCCCGTCAAGGGCGCTGCCGGGCGGTGGGCCGTGTCGACGGCGAAGCCATCAGCCGCCGTCCCTACGGCCGCCCGACCGCAGGGACGGGAGGAAGCAGCGCGGGCCCGCACCGGGCGACACCGTCGGCGGCATGGCCTGTCGCGCCCGCACAGCG
>NZ_JBHVYZ010000013.1:107018-114287 GCF_042880295.1 Streptomyces sp. NPDC058307 | reverse complement strand
CGCGCCCGCACAGCGTCGCCGCACATCGATGCAGCCCCGCGCCTGTGGCCGCCCGACCGTCGTGAACCCCGCCGAGGACTCCTCCTGCCCCGTCCCATGGCGCACCATGGGCGTATGAAAGAGCTGGCCGGGCGCCTGACCGCCCTGGATCCGGATGCCGGAGCCGCTGTCCGGGTCATCGCCTACTTCGATCGGCTGTCCGAGTCCCGTGCCGGGCTGGAGGCTCTGGTGCGGGGGGCCGCCGTGCTGGCCGGGGTGCCTGCGCGGCTGGTCGACGCCGAGCGGCGGGTGCAGGTCCGGGTCGAGGCCGATGGGACGCGCCGGGATTCCGCGGCGCCCCCTGATCCCGGCTGGCCTTGCGCCGCCCTGGCGCCCGGTGGGGCCACCGCGCTCTGGCTGGAGCGGGCCGAGGCGGCGCCCAGTGTGGTCGACGCGGTGATCCTGGAGCGCGCCGCGGGGGCCGTACGGCTGGTGCTGGACCGTACGCGGGGACGCGCGCCCGCCGATGATCCCGCGCTGGTCGAGACCGTGCTGGATGCCGCCGCCCCCGAGACGGCCCGGCTGCACGCGGCACGTGGGCTCGGGCTGGACCCCGCGACCTCCGCGCGTGCGCTGGCCCCGCTCGACGGGCGGCCCCGGGTCGTGGCCGGCCGGGCGCACGCCGAACTTCCCCCGGGGCGGGTCGGGGTGGGCCCCGCCGTGCCCGTGCTCGATCTGCCGCGGTCCTGGGCGGACGCCCGCACCGCACTGCGGTTCACCGCAGAGGGCACGGCTCAGGATCCTGGACCGGCGGTCGTGTACGCCGACGAACTGGGCGGCGTCGCGCTGCTGGCCGGCCTCGTGGTGCCGGGCGCGGAGCCGCCGTCCGACGTCCAGGTGCTGGAGGCGGCCGGGGCGGGCACCCCCTGGCTGCTCGCCACGCTGCACGCCGTGGTCTCGACGGCCAGCCTGCGGGCGGCTGCCGCCGAGATCAACGTCCACCACTCAACACTGCAGGACCGACTGTCCCACGCGGAGCAGCTGCTGGGCTGGCCGCTGCGCACGCCTCAGGGCCGGCTGCGGCTGCAACTGGCCCTCGTGATGCGGCACTTGGCGCGGCCGTAGCGGGGGCCCCGAGGGTCAGCGGAACTCGTGCACGACTTCGATCCGGCCGACGATGTGCGCGTTGAAGTCGTCGAGCTCCTCGGCCGGGACCCACAGTTCGAGGATCGTGCGGCCGCCCGCCTGCTGGACGGGATAGCGGCTCAGGAAGTCCGACTCGACCTCGAAGCGGGTCACGAAGCCGGCGCCGTCGTGCTTGACGTTCCAGTCCCTGGCGATCCTCATCGCGTAGTCCTCGTTGAGGACCGGGTAGAAGATCGGTTGCTCGGGCAGCCTCGGCGGCCAGGCACGCCAGTCGAGTTCCCGGACCAGGTCCAGTTCCCTGGGGCCGGTCGGGCGCCAGAGGGTCGTGGTGGAGGGCCGGCTGGTCATCGGTGTCACTCTCTCAGGGTGTGGACGCGTGCGGGGTGGGATAGTTGCGCGCGCACTATAGAAGCAGACGCCGGAAGTTTCAGCGATGCAATATCCTGGGACCCATGACCGCCACGGACCCCGCGCTGACCGCTCTCGCCCAGGGCTGGTGCGCGCTCTCCCTGCTGCACGGGCGGATCGAGGCGCACATCGAGAAGGCCCTGCAGTCCGCTCACGACCTCAGCGTGCGCGAGTACTCCCTGCTCGACGTCCTGGGCCGCCAGCACGACGGTGAGGGCGGCCACCTGCAGATGAAGCAGGTCGCCGACGCCGTCGTCCTCAGCCAGAGCGCCACCACGCGTCTGGTCACCCGCCTCGAGGACCGCGGCCTGCTCTCCCGCTACCTCTGCCCCACCGACCGCCGCGGCATCTACACCGACGTCACCGACGCCGGCCGCACCCTTCTCGAACAGGCCCGCCCCACCAACGAGAAGGCGTTGCGAGAGGCCCTCGATCAAGCCGCCGCCAATCCCGAACTCGCTCCCCTCGTACGGGCTCTGGAAGCCCACGGCGTGCCGGCCTGAGTCGGTCTCCTCTCATCGGGGTGAGCGTCTCGTCGTCCCACCGCGTTTCCTGAGAATTGCCGACTGCCGCCATGGGCAAGGTGTTTGAGGACCCGCCGTGAAGGAACGCGACACATTCCGCGCAGAGGAACGGAGACCAGCGTGACGACGAGCCAGGCCACCACCCCCGACGAAGACATGTCGCTCACTCGGATAGAGCGTCTCGACGAGGAGATCATCGCGCTGCTGGCGCGCCGTCGCGAGATGGCTCAGGAGCTCCCCGCCCCGGCCCGGGCCCGCGCCGTCGACCCCGGTTTCGTGGAGGCCGTACGGGAGATCACCGACCGCTACCGACAGGAACTCGGCGGGGCCGGAGAACTCGTCGCGCGCGCGGTCATGGTGCTCTGCCACCCGGGCCGCCAGAACTGAGCGCCGGGCCGAGAGGGCCGTACAAAGGGGCGCGGGCGGCCTCGCCTGGACGTTGTGCGGTGGCGAACGCACAGGTCGCGGGGGCCTGCCGTCGTTGACACCCTCTCGGATCGGGCCGTACAAAGGGCCGCATGAGCGTGGCGCAGCTACCCCTGTCCGGGATCACGGTGGTCAGCCTGGAGCAGGCGGTGGCCGCGCCCTACGCGACCCGCCAGCTCGCCGATCTCGGCGCCCGGGTGATCAAGGTGGAGCGACCGGGCGAGGGCGACTTCGCCCGGCGCTACGACACGACCGTGCACGGCCACTCCAGCTACTTCGTGTGGCTCAACCGGTCCAAGGAGTCGCTCACCCTGGACCTGAAGGACCCGCGCGGCCTAGAGATCCTGCACCAACTCCTCGACGGTGCCGACGTGTTCGTCCAGAACCTGGCTCCGGGCGCGGCCGACCGGCTCGGTCTGGGCGCGGACGTCCTCGCCGAGCGCTGGCCGCGGCTGATCCCGTGCACGATCTCCGGCTACGGCACGGACGGACCGTGGGCCGACCGCAAGGCGTACGACCTGCTGGTCCAGTGCCAGACGGGCCTGGTGTCGCTGACCGGGACCGCCGAGGAGACCGCACGGGTCGGGATCTCCGTCGCCGACATCGCGGCCGGGATGTACGCCTACAGCGGCATCCTGACCGCCCTGTACACCCGCGCCACCACCGGCAGGGCCCACCCGGTGGAGGTGTCCCTGTTCGAGGCACTGGCCGAGTGGATGAGCCAGCCGGCCAACTACACGCGCTACGGCGGCAGTCAGCCACCGCGTCTGGGCACCCAGCACGCCACGATCGCCCCGTACGGCGCCTTCAGGGCCGCCGACGGCCACGACGTGCTCTTCTCCGTCCAGAACGAACGCGAGTGGAACGTCCTGTGCGCCGAATTCCTACGGCGGCCCGAGCTGGCCGGGGATCCGCGCTTCGCCACCGGCTCGGCCCGGGTCGCCCACCGCGAGGAGATCAACGCCGTGGTCGCCGAGCGGATCAGCCGTTCCGAGGCCGCGCAGGTCCTGAAGGACCTGGAGGGCATCGGCATCGCCTGCGCCGGGGTCAACGACGTCGCCGCGTTCCTCGACCACCCGGTCCTGGCCGCCCGCGGCCGCTGGCACGAGGTCGCCGTCCCGGGCGGTGCCACGGTGGAGGCGCTGCTGCCCCCGGCCGACCTGGCGGGACTGCCCGCCCGCATGTACCCGGTGCCGGGGGTGGGCGAGCACACCGAGGCGATCCTCACGCAACTCGGCCGTACCGGCGACGACATCGCCGCGCTGCGCGCGGACGGGGTCGTCTGACCCCCGCCTCACCCGGCTGTCACCAGGGCAGCGGGCCCTTGGCGTCGAAGTAGCCGCCGGTCGGGCCGTCCGGGCCGACCTGCGTCATGCGGACGATGATCTCGGCGCCCTCCGCCACGGTCTGCGTGCCCGTGTTGCCGTTCAGGTCGGTCTTGGTGAATCCGGGCTCCACGGAGTTGATCCGCATGGCCGGGAACGCCTTCGCGTACTGCACGGTGAGCATGTTGAGCGCGGTCTTGGAGGTCGGGTAGGCGATGCCCGGGTAGAAGTGCGCGGGGTGGTCCGGGTCGGAGAGGTGGGTCAGCGAGGCCAGGCCGCTGCTGACGTTGACCACGACGGGGGCGGCCGAGCGCTGGAGCAGCGGCAGGAAGGCGTGCAGGACGCGGACGACGCCGAAGACGTTCGTCTCGAAGGTGGTGCGCATGTGGTCGGCGGTCACCGTCTGAGCGACCGGCACGCTGTTGTCCTCGGTCCGGGTCTCGATCCCGGCGTTGTTGATCAGGACGTCCAGGCCGCCCGCGGCCTCAAGGGTCTTGGCCGCGGCCTCGACGGAGGCGTCGTCGGTGACGTCCAGCTGCACGAACCGCGCCCCGAGTTCGTCGGCGGCGCGCCGGCCGCGCTCGGCGTCACGGGCGCCGACGTAGACGGTGTGGCCCGCGGTGATGAGCCGGCGGGCGGTCTCGAAGCCGAGGCCCTTGTTCGCTCCGGTGATGAGTGTTGTCGTCATGCCGACCAGGTTGCCGGACCACGACGGGGTCAGCCAGGAGACCCCTCTTCCTGGGACTGGCGGTACCAGGCACATCGGCGGCCGGCGGTGTTGACTGAAAGGCATGGCGGCAACAGAACTGGGACAGGCGCTGCGGCGCTGGCGCGACCGGGTTCCTCCGGACGCGGCCGGGCTGCCCTCGGGTGGCCATCGCCGCGCGGCCGGGCTGCGGCGCGAGGAGCTGGCCCTGCTGGCCGGCATCTCGGTCGACTACGTCACGCGTCTCGAACAGGGGCGTGCGGCCAACCCGTCCGTGCAGGTCGTCGAGGCGCTGGCCCGGGCGCTGCGGCTCTCGGCGGACGAGCGGACGTATCTCTTCGGCCTCGCGGGACTGGTGCCGCCGGGCCCGGAGGTCGTGCCCGCTTTCATCACCCCCAGTGTGCAGCGGCTGCTGGACCGGCTGGTCGACACCCCCGTCGCGGTCTCCGACGCGGCCATGACGCTGTTGCTTGCCAACCCGATGTACGCGGCCCTGATGGGTGATCCGTCCATCCTGCGCGGCTTCGAACGCAACGGCGTGTGGCGCAACTTCACGGGGATGCCGAGCCGGGTGCGACACACCCCGGAGGAACGGCGTGACTTCGAGGCGGGCATGGTCGCCGAGCTGCGCGCGACCGCCGCCCGGTATCCCGCGGACCGCCAACTCCCAGCCCTGATAGCGGAGTTGCGCGCGAGGAGCGAGCGGTTCGCGGAGCTGTGGGACGCGGGGGTGGTGGGCCGTCTCGCCGCCTCGCGCAAGACGATCGAGCATCCGCAGGTCGGCACGCTCACGCTCGACTGCGACCTGCTCCGGGTGGAGGAGAACGACCTCCACATCCTCGTGTACTCGGCCGAGCCGGGCACCGAGGCCGCCGAGAAGCTGCGGCTGCTCTCGGTGCTCGGCACGCAGAACCTGGTGGAGAGCGGCTAGCGGAGCTTCTGCTTCCGCGCCGGCCGCCCGTGTCCTCAGTAGCCGTACCGGCTCTTCAGGTGGCGCCAGAAGTCGCGCAGCATCCACTTGTCGAAGTCGGTGATCCGGGTCGCGCTGCCCGCGTTCATCAGGAAGCAGCACTGGCCGGTCGGGGTCCAGTCGTAGAAGTCGTCGAGGCCGAAGGTGTGGCCGACCTCATGGAGGTAGATGTGGATGTCCTCCTGGGCGAGGGCCCCGGTGAAGTACTCCTGGCCGACGCGCTGGCCCCAGTCCCCGCCCGCGCCGCCCTGGAAGCCCTTGGTGAGCCAGAGCGACTGGTCGTAGTGGCGGGCCGTGCCGCCGGGGCATTTCGCGTAGTTGCCGTCCTGGTGGAAGAAGCGGCCGCAGTCGGGGGCGCACTGCGGGGCGCCGCCGGAGTCGAGGTTCCCGGCGTAGATGTCGACCGAGTCGTCGGTCCACTGCAGGGTCGAGCGGTTCTTCACCGCCCAGCCGACGATGTTGACGGGCACGGTGGTGTACGGCCAGGCGTTGGTGCCGGTGCCGTTGTCGAGCATGGCCGCCATCCACTTGCCGAACTGCTTCTTCAGCGCGGCGTGCACCTGGTCGCGGAGGGCGGCGCTGACCGGGGTGTCGGACTCCCACCGGACGCAGTAGTTGACGCTTCCCCGGTTGGCCATGACCTGGTCCCAGCCGTAGTTGCGGAAGCCGTAGAGGTCGGAGTAGGTCGACTCGACGTGGTTCCACACCTCGCCCAGCGGTTGCACGAGACCTGCGGGCGGGTTCCAGTTGTCCGCCGCCTGTGCGGGGGGCGCCGTGACGGCGGGGGTCGCGAGTACCGCGAGCAGGGCGGCGAGGACGGTGGCGAGACGCACGATGCGGGTGCGCATGGAGTGAACTCCTCTCGTGGGGGCCGGGATTCACCGTGGGGTCGCCGCCGGGCCGCCCCGGGTTGCCCCTGATCGTGACCGAAATACGCGGCTGGAATGTGAGCCACCCCACGACCGACACGCTCCCGTAGCGAGTGCCCTGGAGTTACGCTGATCCCCACGAGAACGAAACCGTTTCGTTCAGCACATGTCCGCTGGACGAGGATGGAGCAGGCCATGACCAGCGTCCTCATCGCCACCGGCCAGTCACTTCAGCGGGTCGGCCTCCGCATGCTCCTCGAGTCCCAGTCCGACCTGACCGTCGTCGGCGAGGCGGCACGCGGGCCGGAGGCAGTCCGGCTGAGCGCGCTGCTACGGCCGGACGTCGTCCTGCTGGACGGCCGCAGCCCCGGCACGGACACCGTCGAGACCGTCCGCCGTCTCGCCCACACGCCGGACGGGCACGCCCCGCACGTCCTGCTGCTCACCGCCGGCGACGACACCTACCCCTACGGCGCCCTGCGCGCCGGAGCTGCCGGACACCTTCCGGAGGACGCCACCGCCGACGAACTGGTCGCGGCCGTCCGGGTGGTGGCCGCCGGTGACGTCGTCGTCTCCCCCGGTCTGACCCGCGCGCTCATCGACGCCGTGCGCAGCCGGAGCGCCCTCGAGGACTCCGTCCCGGGCAACCGGCTGGACACCCTCACCGGTCGCGAGCGCGATGTGCTCACCGCGGTCGCCTCGGGCGACTCCAACGCCGAGATCGCCGACCGGCTCTCCATCGCCCCGACCACCGCGAAGTCCCACGTCAGCAACATCCTCACCAAGATCGGCGCCCGCGGCCGGGTCCAGGCGGTGGTCTTCGCCTACGAGTCGGGCCTGGTCCGGCCCACGCAGCACGTACTGCACGCGTGAAGGGCCTCTTCTGACAGCACAAGGTGGAGCGTCCCCGCGGGCG